>JAAYNY010000060.1 GCA_012520635.1 Clostridiales bacterium
CTGCTTACAACAATTAGATCCTAATTACTGTAAGCAATGCACAAAAATTTTTCTGTAAAAGTTCCTGAAACCCTTGACTTTAAAACATTTATTGCACCCATCACTATTATGACACGTTCCCCAGTTGGTGCCTCTATAAAGAGCTTTTTCTTTCTTAATATTGTTTTGTATACTCCTGTTACCAGTTCCTTCTGACCTTCCCTATATGGAAAGGGAAAGTCTAGATTCATTATTTCCTCATTTCTTTTTATATTCCACTTCATCTGCCAGACAGCCCACTTGGCATATTCATTCACTAATTTATCAAACCAAGAGCTTAGTTCCTCTATGGTTAAAGTCTCATCAAAACATTTTAAACTCTCTGTCTCTAGATTACAATATGTCAGCCTTATCCCAATCTTCTCATGTTGATGCTTTCTAGCATATATATATGCATAGCACATAGCTTGAGCTTTGTGGACCATTATGGGTTCTTTAAGATATGAAAGATCCATATAGATACCCTTAATTTCATCAATTATAATTTCCGGTTTATCCTTATCCTCTTCAAATAAAAAGGTTGAAAAATCATCTTCTTTTTGGTCATTAAAAATAATTCCATCTGCCCTACCCTCAACTGTAAGTTCAAAAGACACATCTTCAAATGTAATAGGAAGAGTTATTCCTAGGGCCACCTCTGCTGTATAGTTAGATCCCATCTTCTTTTGAAGCTTTCTGTGAATTCGGCTACCTGCCTGCATGGCTTCCACTTCATTCCTACCACTGTGAGTATTATCAAGATTTCCGGATCTTAGAATAAATTCCACCAGATTCCTTACTGATATTTTAATTTCCTTTAAATTTTCAGACATATGAATTTCCTCCAAAATAGTTCCTACAAGATATACTCACAAATCAAAAAGGACACCTTAAGAATGTATTCTTTAGATGTCCATAATAATTATATCACAATTTTATATTAATATCTTAAATACTTACTAAAAATAGTCGTCCTCTTCAAAATCCCCATTTTCATAATATTTGGTCCAGTTAGTCTTGGAATTTTTCTTTTGCTTCATTGGACTTTTATGTTTGCTGTATTCTTCATCTAATATCTTTTTTTGCTTTGCTTTCTTCTCCCGCTCTAAACGCATCATAGCTTCATATTTATCAGGGGGTGTGTCAGGAGGTCTTTTAGACTTGGATTGGCCAGATACTTTTTGCCCCTTAACCTCTTTCTTAATATAGTCATCTTCCATATCATCATAGAAGCCTCTTTTATAATTACTCTTTTCAAAACCATCACTTTTATTAATATGGTTTCCCTCATTTTTTGCCCTGTTTTCATTAGGCTTGGCAGTAGTCACCAAAATGTACACCTCTCTTAAAATTATTTATTTTAATAATTTAATTACTATGTCTTTATTTTAAAATATTTTCTAGTAAAGTCAATATATTTTTTAAAAAAACTATAATTCTGCTTGCATTTATTTCCTCAATCTGATACATTCTAATTATATTCCTCTAGTGTTTTTTTGAGGTAAATTTTTTAATAAGTGAGGTAGTATTATGAGCGAACATATCCATGACGATAGTTGCGGATGCGGTCATGACCACATGTATGACACCATCACATTATCATTAGACGATGGTACCGAGATGCAATGTATAGTTTTAGACATTTTCTCTGTAGATGATAAAGATTATATCGCTCTTCAATCTATGGATGAAGAAGAAGATGAGAATGTATTCCTCTATCGATTTATACAGGATGATGAGGATGAAGATCCACAACTTCTTAATATTGAAGATGATGATGAATTCGAAGCTGTAGCAGATGCATTTGAAGAGTTATTAGACGCACATGAATTCGATGAGATGTTCGATGAAGATTTTGATGACTTCTCAGACGATGATGAAGACGATTTCTTGGTCGATGAGGATGAAGAAGATTAATTGATTGTATTGGGTGTTGCTTATGTGCAACACCCTTTTTATATGTTTTATTCTATTTCAAGCTCTCTTATAAAAGGAGATGGCTTCATTTCCTTATTATAACGCTGTTTGGAACTAAAGATATAAACCCCCTCTTTTGCCCTTGTTATTGCCACATAAAAGAGCCGTCTTTCTTCCTCCATATCCTCTGGTAAAACAGCCTTTTTATGGGGAATTATATCATCATTAGCATCCACGATAAATACAGTATGAAATTCTAAACCCTTAGAGCCATGCATGGTCATAATATTAACTCCTTCAGTTTTTTTCTTTCTATTATTTTGTGCCTGCCTCTTAAGTTCCTCCCTATACTCATCCATATAAGTAAACCATTCTGTATAAGAATTAAAATCACGGGAGCTTTCCTGAATTTCATCTAGAATATCATAAAGTTCTTCCACACTCATTTTCCTCTGATCCGCATATTCTTTTAGAAATCCATCATAGCCGATTCCTCTTCTTATATATTGAATAGCAGCATAAGGCTTCATAGTAGATATCATTGCAAGGTCATACTCTAACTGATCAATCCGCTCAAGCATCCATTCTTTATCTTCATAATATTCCTTAATATCCTCAAAATCCACTTCCTGGCTATCAAAACAATCCCTACTAATATAACGCTTGGGCCTATTAATAATTCTAAGGTATAGACCTCTCTTACTATCCCCCATAGCAATATTCATATAAGAAATTAAATCCTGGGTAATCCAGTGATCATATATATTAGGTAGGTTACCACCTACGCAAAAGGGAATATTATATTCCATTAATTTATGAAGTATTGGTCCTGACCCTATATTAGTACGAACCAAAATAGCCATGTCAGATAGGTCTATTCCCCCTTTATTTAATTCTAGTATCTCCTTGGCAAGTTCTTGGTTTTGTAGTGCCATGGTATCAAATTCCTTTGTTATCACCTTTCCTCCCACATCCTTCTTGGAATGGGTTTTCTTTTCAAAACGGATTTTATTATGGGAAATTAGGTTACTGGCAGCCTTAGTAATATTTAGAGTGGATCTATAATTAGTATCCAGAATAATTCTTTGGCTATCAGGGTAATCCTTTGGGAAATTTAACATGATTTCTGGTTTGGCTCCACGGAATCTATATATTGATTGATCGTCATCTCCTACGATAAAAAGATTATTTCTAGGTTCTGCTATCATTTTAATTATGTCATATTGAAGAATATTAATATCCTGAAATTCATCTATTAAAATATATCTAAATTTATCTTGCCATAACTTTAAGATGTCCTTCCTTTCAGAAAAAAGCTCATATGATAATAAAAGCATATCATCAAAATCAATACGATTGGCTCTACGAATTCTATTGTTATATTCCTTATATATACTTCTAAAGACTTCATCCCCACAAGTAATTGAATAATAACCTGATAGCTCTATACGGTTACCTTTTACTAGGCTTATCTCCGATAATAAATCTGAGATAAACTCCTTCTCATCCTCATATTCAAGCCCCATACCGTGGACAATATTCTTTACACAATTTAGCCTTTCATCCTCCCGAATAATATTTCCTGCACTTAGATTATAGGCATGTTTTAGTATAGTAAAAAATACACTGTGAAATGTTCCAAAACTTACACCTGTTCTGTCCACTCCCATAGCCTTTAAGAACCTTTCTTTCATTTCACTGGCCGCTGCCCTAGTAAATGTAATAACAAGAATATTCCCCTGGGCTATCTTATCTTCCTCTATAAGGTTTTTCGTTCTTTCAGTTATAACTAAGGTTTTTCCTGATCCTGGTCCTGCTAGGACAAGTGCCGGACCTTCCTTATGCCTTATGGCTTTATACTGTGCCTGATTTAACTCCATAAATACTCTCCTAACCCATTTTAAACAATAAGTTAATCCCCCTCTGTATAAGACAGAAGTTATACCTTTTAATAACAAATGCCATAATAAAGATATAGACAAAACATGTGGATTGTAAGATTGCTTGATATGATAATGTAGATTTTAAGATTACTTGAAATATTAAGAATATAATATTAATTGATCTATATAAAAAGGAAAAGGTGCTGTAGTAATTGGAAGCTCCAATTTTTGCAGCACCTATTAGATTTTTATTGACTATTCATTAATAGATTTGGTCAATTTATCAATAGCAATTCTGATGCGATTGAGACTTTCTTCCTTGCCAAGGATATTCATAATTTCATATGCTCCACCAGGAGTTGACTGTTTGCCTGACACAGCAGTCCTAACCGGCCATAAACCTTGACCATTCTTAATGCCCTTTTCTTCTATATAGGACTTGATCGTGGTTTCTATATTACCCTCAGAATAATCTTCAAGAGCTTCAAATCTAGGTAAAAGCTCTGTTAAAACCTCAAGAGAGTTCTCTTTGTTGGTCTTCATCTTCTTATGGGTAAACATTTGGATGTCATAATCAGGAAGCTCCTCAAAGAAATCTATTATATCCTTAATATCACATAGAGTCTCTATTCTAGTCTTTATAAGACTGGCTATCCTCTTATAATCCATTTCTTTATGGATTACTTCTTTAATATAAGGTAGTGCCATCTCATAAAATCTATCCTCTTCCATCATCTTAATATATTCACCGTTCATCCAGCGTAACTTAATTATGTCAAATACAGCAGGTGATTTATTAATATTATGATAATCAAACTCTTTAATTAGTTCATCTAAGGACATGATTTCTTTATTACTTGGTGAGCTCCAGCCAAGAAGAGCTACGAAGTTTACAATAGCCTCTGATACAAATCCTTGTTCTAACAAATCCTCGTAGGATGCATGACCACTACGCTTACTAAGCTTCTTATGGTCTTCATTGGTTATAAGAGGAAGATGAACATATACTGGCTCCTCCCAACCAAAATCATTATAAAGTCTTGTATATTTTGGGGTAGAGGATAAATATTCATTTCCTCTAACTACATGAGTAATCTCCATAAGATGGTCGTCTACCACATTAGCAAAGTTATATGTTGGATATCCATCTGATTTTATAAGTATCATATCATCTAGCTCTTCATTATCTACTGTAATCTCACCAAAGATTGCATCTTGGAATGTAGTTGTTCCCTCAGTAGGATTGTTCTGGCGAATTACATAAGGAATTCCTGCTGCCAGTTTCTCCTGGATTTCTTCTTTTGATAAATGTAAGCAGTGCTTATCATATTTGATGATTTCCTTAACATTATCATCTTCATCTTCAGATACACTTCCAACTGCTGTTTTTAATGATGCTAAACGTTCCTTTGTACAAAAGCAGTAATATGCTGCACCCTTGTCCACCAATTTCTTAGCATGTTCCAGATAAAGGCCTGTTGCCATACGTTCACTTTGTACATAGGGGCCATATCCCCCATCCTTATCAGGTCCCTCATCATGAAGAAGGCCTGTTCCTTCCATGGTTCTATATATAATATCAATTGCACCGTCAACATATCTTTCCTGATCCGTATCTTCTATACGTAAGATAAATGTTCCGTCTTCATGTTTTGCAATCAAATATTCATATAAAGCTGTTCTTAGATTACCAACATGCATCTTTCCTGTAGGGCTAGGAGCATATCGTGTTCTGATTTTACTCATCTTATCTTCCTCTCTGTTCCATGAAATATAATAAAACTAATACATTATATATTACCTATATTCTTGTAATATATTAGTTAGCTCATTTGTGTCTAGATTTAAAAAATCCTTAAACATAGGATTATCAAGCATTGGTATATAATATAGTACTACAAAAATCAAAAGAATAAATGTAATAATATAGAAGATCAATGTTGCCCTAGCCCAATTTCTCTTACTGGTAGGAATCGTTTTACTAAATGACCAAATTAACATCATTATAAAAAACACTATACCTCCAACAAAAGGAATAAACATGATAAGGTATGCACCAAGCCATTCTAAGACCGGGACCGTCTTCTCTTTATTATCAATATTTATAGCCTCTGGCATAGGGGGTGGCATAGGAGCCGGGGTGTCTTCTCCCTTACTCTGATAAGTATAAGTACTGCTAGGCTTTATCTCACTATCCCCTCGAAAAGAAGCTCCGCAATAGTCACAAAAATTAGCCTCTTTATTCTGTATATGTCTTCCACAGGTATTACAAACCATAAGTTTCACCTCATTTAGTATTACAGATTGCAATAAGAACTTTCCAATTCCCTAGACCCAATCTGCTTATCGTGAATATTATACCACATTCATATCAAAAATCAATTAGTCCTACTTTAGACTTTCCAGCCATGTCTTAATCTCCATCTTGTATAGATTATACTTGGTAAAAATATAATAATACTGCCTATGATAATGATATGATTATTTACATAACTTAATTTACTGTAATATAGGTTAAAGATTGTTGTGATCATATTGATTATAACAAACTGAAGAATTATAATTAGCAGACAATAGATCTTTATCTTTTTTGTAAAATAATAGTTTTCGTAATCCATAATTTTATTTGCGATAATATATAATTGGTTTTTATATAAAAATAAAGCTACCAGTCCAATTAATGCTGAAATCATTATTGTAATAAAGGTGATTTTGGCTAAAAACTTTGTATTAAAGCTTTTAACCCAAACTTTAGTATATATATATGAGACATAATTTTCACCAGGGAATTGCATCATTAACTGATTTAGTACTAATTCTTCCTGACCGTCATTAGTGAATATTATTAATTCATCCGCTTCTTCAGGTGTGGCTTCAAGTTCTTCTTTATACGACATATTCCTATCAATAAATTCTTGATATGTAGAAGGCTCATATGTATAAAATCCATAGTTCTGCTTTTTGTCATAAGAAATATAGCAAATATCATAGTAAGAAATTCCTACAATCCTATACTCTACATTATCTAGAATAATTGTACTTCCTAAAGCATTGCTTAATTGGTCATTATTAAACCCAAAAAATTTTGTTAATAAATTTTCTGATATAGCAATTTCATTTGAATAATCTATTGGAAATCTCCCATCCATGAGTACGTTTATTAAATCGTTGTTTCTAATACTTGAATAGTTGCTATAAACTATATTTGGAATTGAAATAATATTCAAATTCTTGTCTGACATACCCTTTACCAGTTCAAAATACATTCTAGTAAGATATTCAAAATCATAAAGTACAATATCTTTAACTCCCTTTATATTTGCAATCTTAGGTATATCATTATAATTTATGATATTATAATGATTTTGTGGATTTATTTTAATTTTTGCGCCAGAAACATATTCCTTATTCAATTCATCATAAACATAATCTGCCTTATAGGTTAAAATGGTGTTCTTTGGAGGTAGTACATCTGTGGAATATCCTCTTAAAAATTGTATGTCTAAAAAAACCACACATAATAATAATAAGATTAAATAAAACATCATTATAGCCCAATTAATCTTTGATGATATTGTTTTAAATGCAATTTTTAAAAAATTCGGCACAATTTCTGAGCAGGAATCATTGTTTATAGATGCTTCATCCAAAATTTTATTATATATAATCCCATTTTCCATATGTAATTCATTATATTTATCAAACATTAATCTAGGATCATGGGAAACGATAAGAAATGTCCGATTAGCTGATAATTCTTTAATAATATCAATCAATAATTCAACTGACTTATCATCAAGGTTATTGGTTGGTTCATCCAATATAATATATGGAGTATTCTTAAGGAGAGCACTTATTATTGCTACTTTCTTCTTTTCACCACCACTTAAGTTTTGAAAATTTTGATTTAATTGAATATCATCCATTTTAAACATTTTCAATAATTCATAAATGGACTCTTCCTTTACCTTCTTATTAGTTTTGACTATATATTCTGATACTTTGATGCTATATGATATTGTATCTTGAGGTAAGTAAGATATAAGATTATGTCTATCCCTAATATAACATTCTTCATGTTCCTTCGTATTAAATACAATATTCTTGTTATTATCAAATACTATCCTTTTTATTAAGCTTGTTTTTCCACATCCGTTTTTTCCTGACAACATATATATACCATATTTTGATAGATCAAGTTTCAAATTATTAAGATTTAAGGTTTTATTCCTTAATGCCATGTTTTTTATATTCATCGGTATCTCCAATCATAGAATTTATTAATTTTTCTTTTGACTATCTTCTTTTTGATATTATTTGATAAATACATGGTTATTGAAAAAGAAAAGAGGCTGAAATAATTTAATATATAACTTAATTCATCATGTCTAGCTAAAACAATTATATGTATGATTAATAATAGTAAAAACCCCAATACTCTGATTATATTGTCATTATTTATACTGATAATAGATTTTCTAACTACACTTTTCTTATAACCAAAGTTTCTAAGTATAGTAATTGTCTTACTATTTATATACATCATAGTATAAGTTATTAATAATTCATAAATGATAAATACTAGGCTTACTATTATCGCGATTTTTACAATAGAGCGATACTTATTAAACTTATTACATTGATTTACTAATTCAATAGTTTCATTAGATCTAATAAAGTAGTTTTTACTTATAATATTTTTAATATCACTAGATTGTAAAAAATCATAAAAAGAGTAATTTTCTTCTAGTACAACTGTAATAAAAACTAGATTTGAATTATGACTTTTACTATCTTTCAAAAATTTATCTACACTGTCTAGAAAAAGATTGTGGTCAAAGGGATAAATTTTGTCATAGCCAGATAAAGAATTTTGATCTATAGAAAACACTTTACTAGTATCAATCACACTAGATTTGCTGGGTTCTTTATGTATTTCATCCATATATATATCCATTATTAGATAATGAGCTCTTTCAAAACTATCATAATATTCTAGTGGATATACTGTATAGAAATCGGTGCTACGTAGTTCTATCCCATAATTAATAGGACTTGTACTTGCCTTGATATATGCCTTTTTAATGATGTCGTTTAATTTTGAGATATTAGTATCTTTATCTACTAGTGAAGTAACCACATCTATAGGAAGAGCACCTTCTGTCAATAGACTTTGTCCCGATAAAGATATAGGATTGATAATATCTACTTGCCCACTGTTTATTTTTGACATATTATGGTTGTCTCCTATGGTAAGTATTAATATCCATAAACTAAATAGGAAAATTAATAATATTACAAATATATTAATATGGATGTTTCTTTTAAAAGCTTTGTTTAATATTAACTTCTTATTATTATTAGATTTTTTTGTGAATTTATAGCCTTAAAATCCGAAAATTCGCAACTTTCTTTTGTTTTAACTAATTCATACTCCTTAATCGTATATATTTCATCCGCTATTGCATCCATACGACAATCATGAGTAATAATAAAAAAGCTTTTCATATCCTTATATATATTAAATATATCTAGTAATTTATTCACTAATCTATAATCTAGGTCATTAGTCGGCTCATCCATTAATATAATTTCTGCATCTGAAAAAATACATCTTAGAATACTTATAAGTCTTTTTTCTCCACCACTTAATTGTTTAGGGTCTAAATCTAAAATGTATTCTAAATCTAATTGTTTTAATAGTTCTAGTACTTTTATATTTAACGTGCTATTATCTTGGCACATTGTGATGTTATCCATCACAGACAAGGATTTAATAATCTCGAAATTATCTTGTGCTAGTAAGACTGCCCTATCATTGCTATTAAAGAAAATATTACTGAGCAATAAAGTTTTTCCGACACCATTTTTCCCCTTTAAAAGACTTATTCCAAAGGAAGGCAAATAAAGATCTCCTTGTTTTATTAGCAATCTTTTTTTTATTATAATTTTATCATAATGCAACTTAATATTTTCCATTTTTTATACCTTCTTATAATTAATCCTTAAACCCAAGTATAGTTATATGTTATATTTTACCACAGAAACATTTTTTATCAACATTAGTTAATTTTTGTATTTTACAAAACCATAACTGTATTCACTAGCTAGATTAATGCCATGGCCCACAAAGAAGGAGCTATCATTTGACGATAGCTCCTTCAAAAAATTAATTTTCAGTTCTCATTGCTTCAATGGCACTAATCTTTGTTGCACGTCTTGCAGGGAAATAACCTGAAAGTAGTCCAACACATATTGATATCCCTAGTGCTAAGAAAGGTAGATAAATTGGTATAATTGAGAATGTAGCTCCTTGCATGTCTCCCATAGCAACACCTCCACCCATCAGTGCACCAAATATGGGTTCTCCATATTTATTAATTAGGAATGAGGCAAGGTAACCAAGCCCAACTCCTATGGTTCCTCCTAGAAATCCTATCATACCTGCTTCAAACAAGAATAAAAGTCTTATATCCTTAACCACACATCCAAGTACCTTCATTACTCCAATTTCCTTTGTCCTCTCATAGATAGACATAACCATGGTATTGGCTATACTAATAGCAGATACGAACATAGATACTGCACCAAGGAAAAAGAATATAAGTTGTAATGTTTTTGAGGCATCAATTGTTGGTTGTAGATATTGCAACAGGCTTTCAGATTGGAAACCTAATTCTCTTATTTTATCTTGTACTTCCTCTACATTATCAATATTATCGACGTTCAGTCGGATTTGCTGATATTCATCCAATACTTTGATTGCCTTTTTCCTATCCTCTAAGGTTAGAGTATTGCAATATTGAAGATATATTTTTTGGAAATATTCTAAATCCATATATGTATTATAGTCAAATTCAGATTTTGTCTCTTCCATTTTAGCTATGTTATTTAACGGTATTGAAAACTCTCTTTTTCGCTCATTTCTTTCGTATTGCCAGCTGTAAAACTTAAAGGCTATTTTATCTTTTTCCAAGTCTACTTGAACTGGAGTCCACATTCTTGAATTAGGATCATAGAATTCCCAAGGCTGATAAAAACCAAATAATA
This sequence comes from Clostridiales bacterium, assembly GCA_012520635.1. Taxonomy (GTDB): domain Bacteria; phylum Bacillota; class Clostridia; order Lachnospirales; family Lachnospiraceae; genus Mobilitalea. The sequence continues at coordinate 10,869 of JAAYNY010000060.1, forward strand.
TGGTGCTATTGTCCTCATCAGTAGGATATTGACCAAAGCTTAAATCAGGAAATTCAAACTCTTTAAATGCTTCTTTATCCATGGCAGATATACTAATTCCACTTCGATAACGTCCAAAAATCAGCTCTCCTTCAGCTCTTACTACCGGTGTTACTGCCCTGACATGATCTATGGCTTTGATTTGTTCAAGTAAGTTTTTGTCAAGTTTTTGTTCCTTACTTCCTGCCCAATTACCATCCTCATCATAAATCACCCCATAAGTGTCTACGGTTATAGTTGTAAGGCTTCCATATTCTTTTACTTGAGTCTCAAAGCTTTTATCCATACCATGCCCTATTGAGATTGTAATAATTATAAATAAACAACCAATTACAACCCCAAGGACTGTCAGCAAGGTTCTTACCTTCCTTCTAAACAAGCTTCTTATACCCATTCTGAGCCTATCACTAATCCTCATAAAGATCAATTCCTTTTTTTATTTTCAACTTAGCCAATAAAGCTCCAATTACAATACTAACAAGAAGAACCGCTGCTGAAATTCCGATTACAAAAGGCCATGAGGAAAGCAAAGGATCCTTAACTTCTCCCATCCCCATCTCCATACCTGGATCCATATACATTCCTTCATCATATTCATAATCCATATAAGCACCCTCATCATATACAGGGTCTATACCAAATTCTTCACCTGAATAATCGTCTATGGATTCTTCAGAAAAACCTTCATCACTTCCTATCTCATCGGAAGTCTGAAAACCAACAGACTCTCCTTCAACAAGACCATCTTCTCCACCACCATCTATTACTTCAGTAGCTGTATTTTCATCTGTAGCAACCTCATCCATAGGTTCTGCAAGATCCATTAATAATTGTTCTTCAGTTGCCACCGCTTCATCTCTTTCATTCATAATTAACTCCTTCAACGCTAATCCTCCATTCTTCCTCTATTAATACATTTCTTCATCCTTACGCAATTTACTCTTATATATGCTTAGAATAACCTTTCTACTAACAGGAATAAATATTACAGCTATAACCACAAGAACTATTACAAATAGCCAAGTTGGAAGAATGGCCTTTTTAGGCTCCGGAATAATAGGATTAAACGCATCCATTCCGTCATCCGGAAAGCCAGGTTCCCACATCTGAGCTCCCATAACCATGGATTCAAACTCCTTAGTATAAACCTGCTCATCACCATTACTATCTTCATAGGTTATCTTTACCACTCCATATGCAGTACCTTCTATATTAGGTATAACTTCAAACTCTGCATATGATGCATTACCTGCCATTACATTACCCATGAAATACATGGAGCCACTTGTGCTTGCGAAGTCTCCTTCAACAGTAGCAACCACATTATTCAAAGTAGATTTTCCCATGTTGTAAAACTCAAAAGCCAATGTTACAGGATTACCTACTGATACTTGACCATCCCATGAATATACATTTACATAATCTACTACAGGTCTGGCATTTTCTGAAACTTGCAAGGTTAGTTCATGTTCCTCTATCTCACCAATCTTACCAGTTGTAGGGTTTGGCTCTATTCCGTCATATTCATATTCTATGGTTACATTCATAGAGTAAGCAGCAGTTGCCGCATCATTTTTTACCTTCATCTCTAATGAATTTGAATAAGTTTCTCCAGGGCCAATCCTATTAATAAAGAAACTATTACTTCCCTGAGTTACACTAAATACCTCTGACTGTCCACTAGGATCTTTCCCTGAGACTGTTATAATAATATTCTTAGCTGCCACTGAAGAGTGGGTATTGGTTATCTCAAAATCAAAGTTAAATACAGAGCCAGCTCTTAGATCATCAACATCTGATTTGTACTCACTAACAATCAGCCTTGGCTTACTTGCACTACCAAGATCGTTTTGCACATTAAGGATTGGTATGTCAACTCCTCTACCACCACCGCCTCCTGCATAGCTATATGCAATAGACAGTGTATTAAGTCCTTCAGAAATCTCCTCAGACACCTTAAGATTTAAAGTAATTGTCTTTGTAGCACCTGCTGCAAGGGTTCCCAAATATTGATAGGGGTCAGATTTTACTGGAATAAATGTATTACCAGTTAGATTCTTAAGCTCTATCTTAAGATCATTTAAGCTAATTGCACTCTTATTCTCCATATCAAATGTAACAGTTAGATTCTCACCTGCTACAGGGTTTTGAGGAGACTGCTTAACATTACTTATGATAATAACTGGCTCACCGTCTTCGGTTACACCTTCTGCTTCAATCTCAGGATAAATATTTACAACAGATTTATACTCTACACCCTCTTCATCAAAATAAGCTAGGTTAAGTTTTACTTCTTTTGTTCCACCTGTAATTTCTTTTGAAATTAATAGAGGTACTTTTGCCTCGATAGTCTTATTGGCATTTACATTATTAAGGCTAAGGTATTCTGTAAAATAGTCCTTAATAAATAAATTTGAACTAAGGCTAGATTCATCCACTGTTATCCTTGGATTTATAGCTTTTGAACTTCCTGTATTTTTTATCTTTATAACTAATCCAAGACTTTCGCCGGGCTTAGCCTTTTTATTATAATTAAACTCTTCAAATACAAGTTCTGGGGCATCTTCATTTTCTTTAAGATTAACATAAATTTCACGGACATCATTAAAAGGATCCCCATCTGCAGTCTTATAATCCAAATTAATAGATAAGGTCTTTAATCCTGGTGTCGCTGTAGGTATGGCTTTTATAGGAATAGTAACTAAGGTTTCTGTTTTCTTTGCTATATTATCTAATTTAACGTTTTTTGAACCATAGTTAGCTACAATTCCTGTTTCACCATAATTTATACTTAGATATACGCTTCTTGCAGTAATTTCACCTTCATTACGTACTTTAAAGGATAACTCCATATCCTTACCTATGGTGGCATTCTCAACCGAAACATTATTTATGCTTAATTGAGGTGGTGCTTTTTCTTCTAGTATCTGTGTGTTAACAGTTAATTCACTTGAAACTATTTCATCTGAACTAGTATTACCATTTATAAATATGCTAAAGGGATAGTAGCCTATTTTTGCTGTCTCAGCTACAGTTATTTCAAATTCTAAGTACTGGTTAAAATATTGAAAGATTGTATCTAACTCTACACCCAATCCTTCTGTATGTAAAACTGGCTGTGTTATAGTGTATGGTGTACCTGAGTTATCCGCCATAAAGATTGGTGAGTTAATATCTGCTCCCACTGATCTTATAGGTACCTTAACCTTTGTTGTTTCACCAGGTACCAAGACAATAACATCAGGCTTGGGATTAACAACATGTATCCCACCTTGTGCTTGCACATTAATGCCATTACCGGTAATGCATATCATTAGTAATAATAATGATAAAAATATTGTTGTAATTCTTTTGACTCTTTTACTCATCTAATATCCCTCTACTTCCTACTTTATTATTTCGTTTAATTTAATATTTTCCCTATTCATCATTTTAATAAGATCATGTTTGCTCTGCTGGGAGCATCTCTGACTCCACCAAAGGCCTTGTGTTCAATGGACTTAACAAATCCGAATCCTTGGTATCTTTATTCTTAAGATCAATTATTTCATCAACCTTACCATCAAAGATATGAATGATTCTATCTGCATATTGTGCTAAGTTCGGATCATGGGTTACCATAACTATGGTTTGATTATTAGCTCTTGCCATATTTTTAATAATATCCATGACTTCCATACTTGTTTTAGAATCCAGATTACCAGTGGGTTCATCGGCAAAGACTATTTCGGGATTACTGACAAAGGCTCTTGCTATTCCCACTCTTTGTTGCTGTCCGCCACTCATCTCCGTAGGTTTATGTTTGGTTCTTTCACCCAACCCTACTTTTTTAAGCATATCCAGGGCTAGCTTTCGTCTTTGCTTCATCTTCATATGCTTAAATACTAAGGGCAATTCCACATTCTCAAGAGCTGTCATAGAGTTTAAAAGGTTATAGGACTGAAATACAAATCCTAAATTGTTTTGTCTAAACTTGGCCAAACCTTTTTCACTCATTCTATGTATATTACGTCCCTTAATCATGATTTGTCCGTTTGTTAGCTTTTCTATTCCTGCCATTAGATTCAACAATGTGGATTTACCCGAACCAGATGATCCGTACAAACAACAGAACTCACCTTTTCTGATCGAAAAACTTACATCATCTACCGCAGTAATCCGTTCACTACCCATCCGATAAATCTTCTTGGCATTTTTAACTTCTATGATATATTCCTGTTTGTCTTTCATACTTACACCTTTCTATATTTGAGGCATAGCCAAAGTATCTCATATAATATTACACTATAAACCTTAACAAATCTCTAAAAATTTCCTTAATTTTTTCTTACATTTACCAACAATGTAAGAATTAGACAACACATAAATCATAATGTATCCATTTTTATAATTTATTTTTTTCCGTCTTCTCAAGTTCTTTTTTCTTTTTAGCTTTATTGTCAATATACCTTACAACTACTAGCTTTATATATGCTCCAACTGGTACTGCTAAAAGCATACCCATTAAGCCACCTATGGCATTACCAAAAATTAGAGAAATAATTATAATAAGTGGGTGAATTTTGATAGAGCGACTAAGAAGTTTTGGTCCAATGAAGTTACCATCTATGGTTTGAATAATTAATAGAGCAATTATTGAGATTACTAACTTGTCAAACTCACCATTAATAAGACATACAATTGCTGTTAAGCAATAGGCAACAATTGGGCCAAAATAAGGTATTAGGTTGCCAAGACCGGCGAAAATACCTATCACTATGGCAAAATTAACTTTTGTTATGGATAAAACAAGACTTATAAGTATCATCATTACAAAAGCATCAGCAAGTTGACCTCTTATATAACCAGAAAAAGCATAATCCAGGTCATTAAGAATTACAGATATTCTTTTGTTAGATTTTTTAGATAAAAGTGCATAACTAGCTTTTTTAAGATACGATGTAAACATATCCCCATCAATCATAAAATAAAAACCAATAATAAAGCTAAATATAAGCGTAGTAAAGTATCCTGATATATTAGTTACAGAGTTTACAATACTATCTGCAAATCCCCTTACTGCATTTAGGATTACTGTTAAGATATTCTCCACATACTCTTCAAGTTGATGGGACTGGATATCCAGCTTCTCCATATTGTTTAAGATAGAATAATAAAAATCCTCTATACTCTTCATATACTCTGTAGCAAGTGCAACAACATCATCAAAATTAGCCAGTCTTATTTGGTCAGTCACTGTAAATATCATTAGGGATATTAATCCTGCAACTGCTATAAACAAGATAATAACAGATAATATGGACGCCCATATTCTGTGACGTTTCATTTTCTTAAATAATTTTAACTTAATAAACTTACCCTCAAAAAAGTTAACAACCGGATTAATTAGATAGGCAAATACAAATCCTAATATAATTGGCCTAACAACCAATAAGAGCCAACCAACCTTTTCCATTATAATGGACAGTATGGAGGGTGCATTCTTGGCAATAAGAGAAAGTATATATATTATAATTGCTGTAATAATTACGTACAGAGATATCTGCATATATTTTCGATTAAGTCGGTTCTTATAGTTCATGTCTTATGCCTTATCCCCTTTCTCCAAACTTCACATAATCTTCTATTAATTTTACGGCATTATCAATACCTACATAATCACTACGTATAGATAAATGATAATTTTCAGCCCTACCCCACTTTTCTGAGGCATGATAATTATAGTAATTGGCTCTTTGCTTATCCATCTTTAAAATATTTTCTTCGATTTTTTCTACGGGCATATTATATGACTTTACCGCTCTTTCTTTTCGATATTCTAGGTCAGCCCATATATATATATGAATTACATTAGGGACTTCAGCAAGTATATAATCTGCACATCTGCCCACGATAACACAAGGACCTTCTTTTGCCACCTGACGAATTACATTAGATTGGGCAAGAAACACCTGATCATCCAATGAAAGATGGGTAAAACCTAGATCTCTATTACCGTAAGCACTCATTCCCATAGCAATTGAATACAAAAGACTGTTATTAGCTTTTTTCTCGGCATTTTCAAATGCCGACTCGGTAAAACCACTTTCTTTTGCCGCTCTTGAAATCAACTCTTTGTCATAGAAGGGGATGTTTAATTCCTTGGCAAGTTTCTCCCCAATTATCCTGCCACCACTTCCATATTGTCGACTGATTGTTATAATTTTACTCATACCATCACCTCTTATATGCTTTAGTTTTTTATTGGTTTCTTTGACATCAGTATAGCATATAATTTTGTCTTCCGTCTCATTTTTTACCATGAAATAATTTAAATTTATGTTACAAAATCAGTCTTAATAGCATCCTTTTTATGGCAGATGACTTTTCATACGTCAGCTTCTCTAAGGACTTATAAAACTTCTCAACTTGCATATATTCTACTAAGCTTATCTGCTCTCCCCCAAATCTAGCCTTTCTTACATATTCCATGCAATCTTCAAATTCTTTGCTTAAATAAAAATCCAGATATTCCTTTACATAATCCTCATTATCCTCTAAACTTCCACCTCTCTTAGGAAGGAACTTATTAAATGCAAAAAGTCTTTCAATCTTTCGATATAAAACAAGTGCCCTCTTACTGTGGTTTTCTTCAGATATATCTTTCTTTTTCTTTAGCAAGTATAA
>JAAYNY010000061.1 GCA_012520635.1 Clostridiales bacterium
ACTAAAATAAAAGGCATTCTCAAATCCCAGATGATTGGCAATCTCATATACTTTCATATTGGTTTTTAACATTAGGTTTTTAGCTTCTTCAACTTTTAACTGGGTAATATATTCATTGAAACCCAGATCGTTATATTTTTTAAATAGGTAACTTAAGTAGTTGGGGCTAATCCCAAAAACTGAAGCTACATCCTGCAAGCCTAACTTCTCATTGATATGGGAGGAGATATAACTTTTTACATTGGCTACTATATGGTGTTTATATGACTTTCTTTTTTCTAATAGGCATTTACATAGGCCGTTTTTTAGATAGAAAAGCCAGTCAATTACCTGTTGTGTAGTGGTTTTCTTGTAAATGGAACGATAACCTTCTGGATCATCTTTAAAAATCTCTGTTACAAGCCCTTCCCCATCTGGGAGCAAGGAGATGGCGAGAAATAGGATATTACAGGCTGCGTCAATGGACTGTAGAATATGGGGTTGGTGGTTCTTGAATATATCAATAATCTGGTCAAAAATGAAACTAAGGGTATTGGTGTCAAATTCCTCAAATGCCTTTTTTATATCCTCTCGGAATAAGGACATGTTAAAGACATTTTTTAGGGCTTCTTGGATGATCAAATCGGTATAGAAAACAATAGGGTTAGTATTTGATACCGAATTAAAAATTTGTCTGGCATCCTGGTAACTTTCCGCAATATGCAGGGGATTATAGCAGAGATTTCCCACACTGGTTAGAATATGTACATTAAAATAGTTATGAAGCATGGTAAAGGATTTGTTAAGAAGGTCGGTAATAATATTTTTATAATCCTGTTCCTGCTCTTGGTTTAGGCAAAATATAATAGAAAAATGCTTGCTATCCAAAGATACCACATAACATTGAATGTATTTTTTGATTATTTCTCTAAGCATCTGCAGGGAACTGGAATATAGATTTAGTAACTTGGTCTTGTCTGGGCTTTCCCACATGGGAGAATATTCTACAATTTCACAATGGCAAACCCCATAGGCATAGGCACTGAAGTCTAGATTTAATTCCCTAGCCTGCAAACGAACCTCCTCTTCATTGTCAAATAGATTAAGTAGTAATTTGATAAAGAATTTATCATAGAAGGGATAATTCTTTTTAATAAATGTAGTGTCAGTAATGGAATTTTTGTTGTTAATTCCTTCGACTTTTTTCAGAGCCTTATTAATAGCAGCAGTAAGATTTTCCTGATTTAATTCCAATTTAATTAGATAATCAATTACATCATATTCCATGGCTGTCTTCAAATAATGAAATTCCTCATAACTGGTTAATATAATAAAAACAGGCAGATTTCCAAAACGTTGGCGGCTGATTTTCATTAACTCCAAACCATCCATTCTAGGCATCTTTATATCAGAAATGATTATTTCAGGAGAATGTTTTTCAATGTAGTCCAGTGCCTGGATACCATCTTTGGCAATATCACAAATCTCGATATTAAGGTCACTCCAATTTAACATTGACCGTATACCTATCTGTACCAAAGGTTCGTCTTCAACAATCAGTAATTTCTTCATGCAATATTCTCCCTTCTTAAAATAACTATATATATACCAGCTATCTTACCCCTTTTCAGGAAATATCATAGTGATTTTGGTATATTTATTTACTTCACTGTCAATGGTTAGGCCAAACTGGTCGCCATAGGTGTACTTAATACGATTATTTACATTGGAGATACCAATTTTATTAAAAAAACTGGATGATGAATCTGTGCTTCCTGATAAGATTTTTTGTATTTGCTCCTTGGTCATTCCTACGCCATCATCGGTAATCTCTATAATTATACAATCTTCATTATAATTGTCATCTTTATATCTCCCGATAGAAATAAGTATGGTACCGGATTCTCCCTTGGGTTCTATGCCGTGAAAAATCGAGTTTTCCACTAGAGGCTGAAGGGAGAATCTTAGGATTTGACAATCCAGAAGATCGTCTGCTTCTATCTTGTATTCCATGGATATGATACCACCGTATCTATACTTTAGAATAAGAAAATAATCATCTAGTGTGGAGAGTTCTTCCCCTATAGTGGTTATTGGGTGATTATCTTTGGATACCTTTCTTAAAAGTCCAGCCAAGGCGGTTACCATCTCAGCTATGCCAGAGGCGTTTTGTATTGTAGCCATCCACTTAATAGAGTTGAGGGTATTATATAGAAAATGGGGATTAATCTGATTTAGCCTTATTTGATATTGGAGTTCATTCTTTTGTTTCTCATCGGCTATTCTTTTTTCCATTAGATTATATATATCATGGGATAAGCTATTAATACCCTTTCCTATTTCTCCAAATTCATTACTCCACTCAATGGAGCTATCGACAGAGAAGTCTCCTGCGGATATTTCTTTGATTTTATGGCGTATTTTTCTTATGGGTATATTTATAATATGATTTAAGTAGAAGACCAGTAGAGTGCCCAGTAATAACACAATGAAGCAACTAAAAAATAATAAAATGTAATACCAATAACGTTGTTCTGATAACTGCTCTTGAGATAGGATTTGGGACAAGTACCAGCCATTTATTGATGATGGATAGGTTACTACGGTTCTTTTATCCCCATTGTAATTAATGATTTCTTTTACAAATGTGGATTTATTCTGGTTATTATCCCAGCTTTGTTTATTAATAGTTATGGGGACCTCAATTAATGAGCCTTCTGAAATTTCATAAGTTATTCCACCAATAGTTATAAATAAACTGCTATCCTCAGGTAGAGAATAATTCCTGAGATGATCTGTTATAAGTCTGGTGGATACGGTTATATAGCTCCAACCTATATGGGATGAGTTATAATTACTTAGGATTGGGCGAACGACGGGAATAACCTGTTCTGCCTTGCTTTTAGCCAAAGGATCCAGATGGACACCGATCCACTGAATAGTATCAGCCATCAATAACTCCTGAAAAAAATCCAGTTGTTCAATAGCCTTTGGATCAGAATTATAGAAATCGTAGGCTTTACCTATGACTTGTATATATCTGCCGTCGTAATTACTTATCATAATACGTTTTATGTAGTCAGAAATTTTTGAATTTTGGTATTCCTCCTTCAGTCGGTCATAAGCTTCTAGGTTAATCTCATTGATGTTCTCAGCTGGAGCTTCAAGGAAGTCGGCTATGGTTTTATTAGCTCCACACCATTTGGGTAGATAGATCAGCTCATTTATATCTGAACTTATGCCATCCATAATTAGTTGCAGGCTAAACTCTGTTGATTGGACTAAATTCTTTTTTAGAAAGTATTGGAAGATAGAAAAGCTAACTGAAGCCATCAAAGTGGTGATAATTAATGTAAAGGAAACTGTAAATAAAGTAATCTTAGTTTTTACGGTTTTAGGTATTAAATTTCTCATAGGAGTAAACACTCCTTTCTTAAAAGTCATGTAGCATCACCTATAGCTTTCCTGTACATTTTACCAGTATTATTTAATAGAATACTTCAAAAATTGTAAGAAGTCAACATAAGTAAA
>JAAYNY010000062.1 GCA_012520635.1 Clostridiales bacterium
CGGCTAAGGATACTCCTAAATTCTTTTTCAACCAAGGGGAAAAACGAAATTTTGTATATGACCCTTCAGAAGTTAAAAAAGTTAGCTGTGATGGTTTGATCCCATCTGATTTTTATGGTAATAGTCATAATAACAAGATGGGACTTCCTGGACCTTTTATGGAGATTGAACCAGGAAAAACATACAAGATTGATCCAAGAAAGCTTTAAACTATTTATAACAAGACTTAAGACTAATATAAGAAGGAAGGTAATGACATGAAGGCAAAACTAATAATTAATAAAGATTTTACCGTTGGAGAAATTGACAATAGGATTTATGGTTCTTTTATCGAACATCTAGGTAGGGCTGTCTACAATGGTATATACGAGCCTACCCATCCTACAGCAGATGATATGGGCTTTAGAAAAGACGTATTAGATATGGTAAATAAATTAAACGTACCAATTGTTCGTTATCCTGGAGGTAACTTTGTATCAGGTTATAATTGGGAAGATGGAATTGGCCCAAAGGAAAAGAGACCTAGACGTGCAGAACTGGCTTGGCATGTTATTGAGACTAATGAAGTGGGTATTGATGAATTTCAAGAGTGGGCAAAACGTGCTAATACAGAAGTGATGCAAGCTGTGAACTTAGGAACCAGAGGAGCTGATGAAGCCCGTAATTTGTTAGAGTATTGTAACTTCCCTAAGGGTACATATTATAGTGACCTACGTCGTGAACATGGATTTGAAGAACCATTTGACATAAAAGTATGGTGTCTTGGAAATGAAATGGATGGATCATGGCAAATAGGGGCAAAAACAGCTGAGGAATATGGAAGACTTGCATGTGAAACAGCAAAGGTAATGAAGGAATTAGATCCAAGTATTGAATTAGTTGCTTGTGGAAGCTCCAGTCTCTTTATGCCTACCTTTGGTAAATGGGAATCTACTGTATTAGAGCATACATATGATTATGTAGATTATATTTCACTTCATAATTATTATGGCAATAGGGACAATGATACCAAAGCTTACCTGGCATCATCCCTTGATATGGATAACTTCATTAAGTCAGTTATAGCAATCTGTGACTACGTAAAAGCAGTTAAAAAATCTGATAAAACAATTAATTTATCATTTGATGAGTGGAATATATGGTTCCATAGTGATGAAGCAGATAAGAAGCTAGAGCGCTGGCAGATTGCACCTCATCAGTTGGAGGATATATATAATTTTGAGGATGCTTTAGTTGTTGGTACCCTACTTATTACTTTACTAAAGAACTGTGACCGTGTTAAAATGGCTTGCCTTGCACAGCTAGTTAATGTTATCGCACCTATTATGACTGAAAATGGTGGGGATGTATGGGCACAGACTATCTTCTATCCCTTTATGCATGCTTCAAATTATGGTAGAGGGGTGGCATTTATCCCTGTTGTATCAAGTGAAAAATACGATACAGAGCGTTTGAAAGATGTTCCTTATGTAGAAGCTATTGCAGTAATGAATGAAGAGAAGAAAGAATTAACAGTATTTGCTGTAAACCGTTCATTAGAAGACAATATTGATTTTGAGATTGATCTTAGAGATTTTACTAATGTAAAACTTATTGAGCATATTGTTCTAGAAAATGATGATATGAAAGCAAGTAACACTGTAGATAATCCTAATAATGTAGTGCCTCATAACAATGGAGTTACAAAGCTTGAAGAAGATTCTGCAAAAGCAACTCTAAATAAGCACTCATGGAATGTGATTCGTTTCCAGATTTAATAATAGTAAATAAGGAGTAGATAATATAGTTAAGATAGCTTTTTTAGGTGCTGGAAGTACGGTATTTGCTAGAAATGTACTAGGTGATTGTATGTGTACACCTAGTTTGCAAGATGCCGAGATTGCCTTGTATGATATTGATGCCAAGCGATTAGAGGAATCAGAAATAATCCTTAAGGCGATTAATAAGAATATCAATTCATCTAGAGCTAAGATAGATACATATCTAGGTGAAGAGCAAAGAAAAGATGCCTTAAGGGATGCGGATTTTGTTATTAATGCAATACAAGTTGGGGGCTATGACCCATGTACTATCATAGATTTCGAAATCCCTAAGAAGTATGGCGTAAGACAAACCATAGCAGACACCCTAGGAATTGGGGGTATTATGCGTGGTCTTAGAACAATCCCTGTTATGAGAGACATTGCAAAAGACATGGAAGAAGTATGTCCAGATACATTATTTATTAACTACACAAATCCAATGTCTATACTAACAGGCTATATGCAAAGATATACAAAGATTCGTACTGTAGGCCTATGTCACAGTGTTCAAATCTGTTCAAGAGACTTATTAAAAGGTCTTGACATGGAAGATAAACTTGAAGGAGTTAATGACTATATTGCTGGTATTAATCATATGGGGTGGCTTTTAGAGATAAGGGATAAAGAAGGTAATGATCTATATCCTGAGATAAGAAAGCGTGCACTTATTAAGAATAGCAATGAGAAGCATCATGATATGGTTAGATATGAATATATCAAGCATTTGGGTTATTACTGTACAGAATCCAGTGAGCATAATGCAGAATATAATCCCTTCTTCATAAAATCAAGATATCCTGAATTGATAGAAAGATTTAACATACCTTTGGATGAATATCCCAGAAGGTGTATAGCACAGATTGAGGGTTGGGAGAATGAGAAAAATAACATCCTCCAAGATGGGAAAGTAACCCACACAAGATCTCATGAATATGCATCTTATATTATGGAGGCCATAGTTACTAATAAACCTATTAAAATTGGCGGAAATGTTATAAATACTGGTCTGATTGATAATTTACCCCCTGAGGCATGTGTAGAGGTTCCTTGTCTTGTAGATGGCAATGGAATCCAGCCATGTCATGTAGGAAGCCTACCTCTACAGTTAGCTGCAATGAATATGACCCATGTAAATGTTCATCTATTGACAATAGAAGCAGCAGTAACAAAGAGTAGGGAAAAAATATATCAAGCAGCTATGCTAGATCCTCATACGGCAGCAGAATTATCTATTGATGATATTGTTAAGATGTGTGATGAGATGATTGAAGCCCATGGAGATTATATGAAGGATTATAGGTAAAAAATATATTCTTTGTATTTGAGATAATATAATTATTTGCTAAAGGGGATGAAATCCAAGTTCATCCCCTTTATTGTATAAAACTAAAAATTATATACTATAATCTTATTATTGATATTTACTTGTGAATAAAGATTGAAAGGAAAAATAGATGAGTAAATTATGGTATAAGAAGCCTGCTGACATCTGGGAAGAGGCTTTGCCTATTGGTAATGGACGTATGGGCGGGATGATATATGGGACTGTAGAAAGTGAACATATTCAGTTAAATGAAGATAGTGTCTGGTATGGAGCTTATGTTGATCGTAATAATCCAGACGCATTAAAGAATTTGCCAAAAATTCGAGAGTTAATTAAGAATGGACAAATCCCTGAGGCTGAAGAATTAATGGTATATGCCTTGTCAGGTATACCTCAGAGTCAGAAGCCTTATCAGTCTCTTGGAGATCTGACATTAAGATTTAAGGGTATGGAAGGACATAAAAGTGACTATATAAGATGTCTATCCCTTGACCATGGCCTTCATACCATGGAAGTAAAAGTTGAAGGAACTACTTATAGGAGAGAAACATTTCTTTCTGCAGTAGATGATGTTATGGTCATGAGAATTACATCAAGTGAAAGTCATAAAATTTCTTTTTCTGCCCTCCTTACAAGGGAACGTTTCTATGATAGTGTTGTAGGACTTGGTGCGGATTCGATTATGCTAGATGGAAATCTTGGCAAGGGTGGACTTGATTTTGCCATGATGCTAAGAGCTAAAGTTGATGGAGGAACTTGTCAAGTAATAGGAGAGCACATAGTGGTTAAGGATGCAGATTCGGTTACCTTATTATTTACTGCAGGGACAAGTTTTCGTTTTAATAATTTAAAGGAGAGCTTAAAAGATATACTAGATAAGGCGGCTAAGAGATCCTATGAAGAACTAAAAAGCCGTCATATTAAGGATTATACCACTTTATATAATAGAGTAAGATTTGAGCTAGATGGCATAGCTTCTTATGATGAACTAACTACGGCAGAGCGTTTAGAGAAAGCTAAAGATGGAGAAGTTGATCTAGGTTTGTCAAAATTATATTTTGATTATGGCCGTTATCTTCTTATCTCTTGTAGCAGAGAGGGGTCTCTTCCTGCTAATCTACAGGGTATTTGGAATAAGGATATGAGTCCTGCTTGGGATTCAAAATATACTATTAATATTAATACACAGATGAATTATTGGCCAGCAGAAGTATGTAATTTATCTGAGTGCCATATGCCTTTATTTGATTTAATTAAAAGAATGGTTCCAAATGGTCGGAAAACTGCAAGAACCATGTATAATTGCAGGGGATTTGTCGCACATCATAATACAGATATTTGGGGAGATACTGCAGTTCAAGATCATTGGATTCCCTCATCTTACTGGGTACTAGGAGCAGCTTGGTTATGTACTCATCAGTGGACTCATTATGAGTATAGCAAGGATGAAGAATTCTTAAGAAAATCATTTCCCATTATGAGAGAGGCGGCTTTATTTTTCTTGGATTTTCTGATTGAAGATAAGGGATATCTTAAGGTATGCCCTTCAGTATCTCCAGAAAACATCTATATACTTCCAAGTGGTGTACAGGGGGCTGTTACCATGGGTGCTACTATGGATAATCAGATACTAAGAGACTTATTTACTCAGTGTATTAAAGCGGCAAAGATCTTAGGGGTTTCTGATGAACTAAATGAGCAAATTAAAGAAGCTTTAGAAAAACTTCAGCCGACTCAGATTGGTTCTAGAGGAAATATTATGGAATGGGCAGAAGATTATGATGAAGCTGAACCTGGACATAGACATATATCCCATCTATATGGTCTTCATCCATCATCACAGATAACAATGGATGAAACCCCCAAGCTAGCAAAAGCCGCTAGACAAACCCTTGAACAAAGATTATCCCAGGGTGGAGGGCATACAGGTTGGAGCCGTGCTTGGATAATTAACCTATATGCTAAGTTATGGGACGGAGAAGAAGCTTATAAGAATTTAGAGGCACTAATATCAAAGTCTACATTAGCAAATATGTTTGACAATCACCCACCTTTTCAGATAGACGGTAACTTTGGAGGGACAGCTGCAATAGCACATATGCTAGTACAAAGTACTGATAATAGAGTGGTACTGTTGCCAGCACTTCCAAAAGCATGGAAAGACGGTAGTATTAAGGGCTTATGTATACATGGAGCTGCGGAGATATCTATGGAATGGAAGGAGCACCAATTATCTATGTGTGAGATAAGGGCTAAGCATAAACTTAATACAAATCTTATTTATAAAGAGGAAAAATATGAGATATCATTAGAAGCAGGTGAAAGATTTATACTTTAATTATTATGTTTTATCTTCTAATAAGAATTCATGAAGGTTGACAATAATAACTTTATTAGGCATTATATATCAAGAGAAGATTGTGTGTTCTTATATATGTAAATTTGCTATAATATAATAAATTTGTTGTATAGAAAGTAAACATGTTAATTTCATAATAGAAAGGAATAAAAACAGATGTATGATGGTATAATTTTTGACTTGGATGGCACTCTATGGGATTCCACTGAAGAAGTGGCCGTAGCATTTCGTAAAGTGGTTAAGGAGAAGTATCCTGAGATAAAGGATGAGATTACTGCTGATATACTAAGAGGATTATTTGGCCAGCTACTTGATGCTATTGCAGTAAAGTTATTTAAGAGTGTATCAGAAGAAAAAGCAATAGCTGTAATGAAAGAATGTCTTGATTATGAGACGGAATATCTGGCAGAGCATAATGGAAAGCTATATGAGGGACTTGAGAAGACCCTAGTAGAGCTAGAAAAAAAGTATAAGCTCTTTATAGTAAGTAACTGCCAAGAAGGCTATATTCAATGCTTTTTTAAAGCTAATCCCCATCTTGAGAAGTATTTTATAGATTTTGAGTATCCTGGAAGGTCTGGTAAACCTAAGGCGGATAATATTAAGATGGTAGTTGAAAGAAATAATCTTAAGAATCCTGTGTATGTAGGAGACACTCTAGGAGATGCAGAAGCAGCAAAGAAAGCAGGTCTACCTTTTATCTGGGCAAGATATGGATTTGGAGATGTGAAAGAGTATGATGATCTTATAGATTCTCCATTAGAGCTTATAGGGAAATTAATCTAGTAACCATTGACATTTGCCTTAGAAATCAATATATTAAAATGAGTATATCAAAAGATAATTAAATAATACAGTTATACCAGTACCATAGGTAAACTGTAAATAATTGAATTGGAAGTGAAGTTATGTTAGATGGAAAGAAATCTCTATTTTCAGGAATGCAATCAACAGGTACTTTGCATCTGGGAAATTACCTTGGGGCATTAAAGAACTGGGTAACCCTAGAGGATGAGTATCAGTGTTTTTATTGTGTTGTTGATATGCATTCTATAACAGTAAGGCAAGAACCAGCTGAGCTTAGAAGAAAAGCTAGAGCACTTCTTACCTTATATATTGCAGCAGGACTTGATCCTGAGAAGAATTGCTTATATTATCAATCCCATGTGCCAGCCCATGCAGAGCTTAGCTGGATATTAAATTGTTATACCTATATGGGTGAACTAAATCGTATGACTCAATTTAAGGATAAGGCATCTAAGAATGAAGAGAATATCAATGCTGGCTTATTTACTTATCCTGTTCTTATGGCAGCAGATATTCTGCTGTTTCAGGCAGATATTGTGCCAGTAGGAGATGACCAGAAGCAGCATATAGAGTTAACTAGAGATGTGGCAGGACGATTTAATTCCATATATGGAGATGTATTTACTATTCCGGAGCCATATATTAAGAAAACTGGTGCTAGGATTATGAGCTTACAAGAACCCACCAAGAAGATGTCAAAATCTGATGATAATGCAAATGCTAGTATATATCTTCTGGATGATACTGATACAATTATTAGGAAGTTTAAGAGAGCGGTTACAGATTCTGATAATGAAATTCGCCACTCCAAGGACAAGCCTGGAATTAGTAACCTTATAGAGATATATGGAGTAGCAACAGGTAAATCAATAGAAGAGACAGAGAAAGAATTTGAAGGTAAGGGTTATGGTGACTTTAAGATTGCAACTGGAGAGGCAGTAGCATCAATGCTTAAGCCTATACAAGATAGGTACAATGAACTTATCAAGGATAAGGCTTATATTGATAGTATAATTAAAAACAACGGAGAAAAAGCCTCTTACTATGCCAATAAAACCTTACGTAAGGTTCAAAAGAAGGTTGGATTTCCTGAAAGAATAAGATAAATTATAAAAAAGCGAGTATATTTCCAATCAAGTTCATGATGGAAGATATACTCGCTCTATTATTTATTCTCCTTTTACCTCATTCCACTTCTGGATATAGTTACTTTCCATTTCTTCCCCAAGGTATCTATAAGCTGTACAACGATCTAGAACTTCCTGTGAAGGGAATGCAACTGGGCTATTCTTAACCTCTTCATCCTCTATTAATTCCCATGCACCGAAGTTGGGAGTAGAATAAGTAATATATTCAAAGTTCTTTAATGCGATCTCTGGGTCACACATAAAGTTAATAAATGCTTCTGCATTTTCTTTGTTCTTACTGTTCTTGGGAATAACCCAAGCATCAATCCACACATTAGAACCTTCTTTTGGTACAACATATTCTAGGTTAGGATTTTCTCTACTGGTATAGATAGCCTCTCCAGAATAAATAACTCCAAGAGCAGCTTCATCACCAATCATCTTGTCACGAACCTGGTCTACTACGTAAGCCTGTACAAGAGGATACTGCTTCTTTAAGAGGGCTTTTGCCTCCTCAAGTTCTGCTTCATTAGTAGTATTTAGATCATAGCCAAGGTACTTAAGTGCAATTGCAAATGCATCCCTTACGCTGTCAATCATAAGTATTTCCCCTTGGTATTTCTCGTCGAATATTATATCCCAACTATCTACTGGCTCATCTACCTTAGTTTTATTATATAATATTCCTACAGTCCCCCAAGTATAAGGAACGGAATATTTGTTGCCAGGATCAAACTCACTTGCACTTTCAAGATATGTTGAATCAATGTATTTGAAGTTTGGTATGTTGTCAAAATTAATTTCTTGAACCAGGTCATTTTCAATCATTTTTTGTACCATATAATCAGAAGGGCATACAACATCATAATTAACGGCGCCTGATTCGATCTTAGGGTACATATCTTCATTTTGTTCAAATTCCTCATAGATTACTTGAATACCTGTTTCTTCTTCAAAAAGTGCAATTACATCTTCGTCAATATATTCACCCCAGTTGTATACGAAGACCTTTTCTCCCTCTTTATTACTACAAGCTGATAACACAGCAATAGTTAGCATTAGTAAGGTGGATAAAGCAAACAATTTTTTCATATAAACCTCCTTATAATAAGCAAAATATAATTTATTTCTTCTCTGCATTTCTACGATTTATTAGAATTAGTAGTAATAATACTGCAATAAACATTAGGGTAGATAGTGCATAGATTTCAGGTTTTATGCCTTTTCTTACCTCAGTATATATCTTAGTTGATAAGGTATTAATCTGAGGGCCTTTTGTAAAATGTGTTATAACAAAATCATCTAAGGACATGGTAAAGGCAAGAAAGAATCCTGTTAATACTCCCGGAAAGATATCTGGAAGAATAACTTTAAAAAATGCGTAAATTGGTGAAGCTCCTAAGTCCAATGCGGCCTCATAGGTATGTGGATTAAGCTGCTTAATCTTAGGCATAACACTTAATATTACATAAGGAATATTAAAGGTGATATGGGATATTAAGACACTGCTAAATCCTAAGGTAAAACGCATAGCAACAAACAAAAGCATTAATGAAATACCTGTTACAATATCAGCATTTAACATAGGGATATTTGTTATTGCCACTAATATTGCCCTTGGTGTTTTTTTCATATTACTTATTGCTAAGGAAGCTGCGGTACCGATTAAGGTTGCTATAAGTGCGGATAAGAGTGCAATTATTAGGGTTGTATATAGAGCATTCATAATGGATTGATTTTGAAAGAGCTCTTTATACCAGTGGAGGGTAAAGCCTCCCCATTTTGCTCGGGATTTAGACTTATTAAAGGAAAGTCCTATTAATATAAATATGGGAGCATATAAAAATATAAGGATAAGTCCTACATAGAACTTTTTTATGAATTTTTTTACCATAAGCCTCCACCTCCCCCTTCTTTATCATATTTAGATAATATGGCCATGCTTATAAGTATGAAGAGCATAAGAACCAGAGAAAGGCCGGATCCTCCATGCCAGTTACCTATTCTAAACTGTTGCTCTATAACATTTCCAATAAGTACAATCTTACTTCCTCCTAATATTGAGGAAATAACAAATGTGGTCAGAGAGGGTACAAAGACCATGGTTATACCACTTATAACTCCCGGTAGACTTAAGGGAAGAATAATTTTCATAAAAGTCTGTACAGAGTTAGCTCCAAGGTCTCTAGCAGCAGCCACAACATCTTTATCAATTTTTATAAGTACATTATATATAGGTAATACCATAAAAGGTAAAAAGTTATATACCATACCAAGAACGATGGCAGCAGGGGTATTAATTATGTTAAGGGTAGGAAGATTTAAAAATCTAAGTATAGTATTAATTATACCTGTTCGCTCAAGGATATTTTGCCATGCAATTGTTCTTAGTAAAAAGTTCATCCACATGGGAAGAATTATTATCATTACAATAAAACTATTACTTTTCATCTTTGATTTTCTTAGTATCATAGCCAAGGGATAAGCAAGGATAAGACAAATTGCTGTACTTATCAATGAAAGTTCCAGAGCCAGTCTTAGTGCTTTAAGATTTATTTGATTAAATGTTAATGCAATATTCTCTAGGGTAAGATGGCTATCCTTAGTGGTTAGGCCATAATATATAATTACTAAAAGAGGTATTATTATAAAACCTATCATCCAGATAATATAGGGAAATGACAACCACTTTATACCACCAATTCCAAGAGCTCCATGCTTTTGCGAAGGCGTACGATTAATTGGTTTTTTGAGCATTTTCATATTAGCAACCGTTCCTTTCTTCCAAGTTTAGGCTCTAGATATCAAGTTGAGTAGCCTCTTCATCCTCTGATTCCGGTTTGTGCATTATCTGTATATCAAAAGGATCTACCCAGATACCCACTTCATTACCTACAGGTACCAAATCAGTGGAGTGAACAAGCCAGTCATGGCCGTGAGCCTTAACCTCCATCTCATAATGAACTCCCTTGAATAGGAGGGAAGTGACAACACCTTTAATAATACCCTCTTCTGGCTTAACTAAATCTATATCTTCAGGTCTTATTACCACATCCACAGGCTTGTTAACACCAAAGCCTGTATCAACACAGACAAAATTAGCACCAAGAATATTGACTAACTTATCTTCAACCATAATAGAGGGTAGTATATTACTTTCTCCGATAAAATCAGCTACAAAGGCATTCTGTGGCTCATTATAGATATCCTCTGGTGAACCTATCTGCTGAATATATCCTTGATTCATAACTACAACCGTATCAGACATAGTTAGAGCTTCTTCTTGATCATGGGTAACATATATAAATGTTATACCTAGTTCGTTTTTTAACCTAATAAGTTCATACTGCATGTCTTGGCGAAGCTTTAGGTCAAGGGCTCCAAGAGGTTCATCAAGGAGTAATACCTTAGGTTCATTAACAATAGCCCTAGCAATAGCAATTCTTTGCTGTTGTCCGCCACTTAAAGAATCAGGCATGCGATTTTCAAAGCCGTCTAAGTTAACTAGCTTTAGGGCGTATTTTATCTTATCTTTAATATATTCTTTGCTTTTTTTCTTTACTTTGAGACCGAAAGCTATGTTTTCAGCAATGGTCATATGAGTAAACAGTGCATATTTTTGGAACACTGTGTTAAGTTGTCTTTCATTTGGAGCAAGCTTTGAAATATCTTTCCCCTCAAAAATTACCTGACCTTTATCAGGATTTTCAAATCCACCAATGATTCTAAGCGTAGTCGTCTTACCGCAACCAGACGGACCAAGTAATGTTAAGAACTCATTTTCGCGGATATATAAGTTTAATTCATCCAGTACGATGTTTTCGCCATAGGATTTTGATATGTTTACAAGATTTATTAATTTATTATCCGTCATACTTTTTCTCCTTTTTGTATAATTAAAAACTAGGTGGGGTTGATACCCATAGAAGAGTAGCACCGCTTTTTTCAGATGCAGTAATGTGATGTTGCTTACTGGCTGTAAAGTAGAAGGACTCTCCCTTCTTAGCCTTATAAGATCTACTCCCTATATGAAGCACGATACTTCCGCTTAATATATAGCCAAATTCTTCTCCTTCATGGGGATTATCGGGATATGTAGAACCACCGGGATCTAGCGTAAGTAGTATGGGCTCCATCATATTCTTCTGGGCATTTGGGATTATCCATTTTACAAGATTCTTTAAATCTGCATCATATTTCTCGAAGTAATCGGTTTTTTTAAATACTACCTGTTCAGCAGTGGTTTCACTAAAGAATTCTTCCAGATTGGTGCCTAGACACTGGAGAATATCCACTAGGGTTGCAATTGAAGGAGAGGTTAGATCCCTTTCAAGCTGAGATATAAAGCCCTTAGATAATTCTGCCCGATCAGCTAGTTCTTCCTGAGTAAGACTTTTCTGAACCCGTAATTCTTTTATCTTTTGACCGATATTCATAATGATGTTCCTCTCTTAAATTCTTAATAAAAATAAACTAAAAGTTTAGCAGAACTAAACAACGCAATTACAATTATACTTATAATTATATTGTTGTCAATACCATTTTTGATTATTTTAAGTAGAATTATACTGGATAATTTATTTACTAATTTTATCCATGATTTAAGGCACAAAAATAGAGCTGTTTGTCATAAACAGCTCTATTTAACTTGACTTATTTTTTATAGAATTCTTTAATCTTATCCAATCTTGAGGTCATTGCCTGGAAGAGATAATCCACCAGGGTGATCGCTACCATGGATTCTACTACAACCACGGCTCTTGGTACAATTATGGGATCGTGGCGACCAATAATCTGAACTTCAATATTTTCATTGTTTTTATTTGCAGTTCTTTGAGGTCTACCAATAGAAGCAGTTGGTTTTATAGCTGCTCTTAGAACTATCTCTGAACCATCACTGATTCCACCAAGAATTCCTCCTGCATGGTTAGTAAGCTTAATCAGATTTTTATTTTCATCATAGGCGAAGGGATCATTGTTTTGAGAGCCTGTACGATTTGCAACTTCAAAACCATCACCAATCTCAAGACCCTTAACTGCTCCTATAGACATTACAGCTTTTGATAGAGCTGCATCAAGCTTGTCAAAAACCGGTTCACCAACTCCGGTAGGCATACCACTTACTATACATTCTATTACTCCACCTACAGAGTCCTCTTCATCTTTTTTGTCAAGTATATATTGTTCAGCTTTTTTTGAAGCATCAGGATCAGGCATGGATAGTGGGTCATTAAGAGAATGTTCCCTACGGCAGTTTTGATAGTTTATGGTAATGGGGCCAATTGATTTTGTATATGCATATACTGAGATGCCAAGTTCCTTAAGTATATTGGCCGCTATTGCACCTGCAGCAACACGACTGATGGTTTCTCTTCCAGAAGACCGTCCGCCGCCGCGATAATCTCTAAATCCATATTTTTGATCATAGGTATAATCAGCATGTCCTGGACGGTAGTAGGAAGCAATATCCGAGTAGTCTGAAGAACGTTGGTTTTCATTAAATACTATTAAAGAGATGGGAGTTCCCGTAGTCTTTCCTTCAAATACTCCAGATAAGATACTTACCTTATCATCTTCTTTTCTTGAGGTAGCATATTTTGTTTGACCTGGTTTTCTTCTTTTTAGATATTTTTGTATCATTTCTTCATCAATGGGAAGTCCTGCAGGGCATCCGTCTACCACTACTCCATATCCTTCACCGTGAGATTCTCCCCATGTTGATATCGTAAAATTTTTACCATATATTGATCCTGACATTCTATTCCTCCATTCTATATAAATAATAATATATTAACTGGTTAATAAGTTTATAATAGTATATAGGAAATCAATTATGGTTTCAATGACTTTAATGACATTTGGCAAAAATAATCATATACTAAAATGACAACAATTCTGTGAGGCTTAAATGAATAATAAATATTATAATTCACAAAAGGATAATCAGAAGAGATATGGCCGTCAACAAGACAAGGATACATTGAGAAAAAAGAGTGATGAAGATCTTATTATTGAAGAGAATACTATTTATGAAATAGATAGGGATTGTGTTGAGCGATTAAAACGAAAAAGAAGAAATTTAAAATAATAAAAAAGCTGCGTAGTAACGCAGCTTTTTTTGTAGCACTTTTGGAAATGAAAGGTGTTACCCCTAGAGCTTTAATTATTAGAAACCAAAGCCACAACCATCTCCACAGAAGCATAAAAGTAGAAGAACCAGAACTAATAATCCGCATGCGTCGTTATCTCCGCCGCCACAGTCTCTTCCTCCGAAAATGCCGCCGCCGTTACCGCCACAGCAGCATAAGATTAGGATTATAAAGATTATAAATCCACAATCATTGCCTCCACCAATTCCTCTGTCACAATGTGTTGCTGCTAAATCGCTCATAGTTGTTCCTCCTAATATTAATTACAATGTATCATATGATAGATTGCTTGACTGATTTCCTCTTTTTTCAATAATTAATTAAAATGTTTGTTTTTTCGTTAAAATATTAAATTAGAAGCTTATATGATTTACATACGAAGCTAAGTAATTGAATATTAGATAAGTTAAAGGAATAATATAATAGAAAACGGTTGGAGTTAATAATGAATAAAAATAATAAAGTCCAAATTATAGTTCACTGTAAAGAACATGATAGTAGGTCCATTACCTTAAAAGATTTAGGAATTATTAAATATGAATTACCTATGATAGGTGCTTATGTATTAGAAGTAGATAGAAGTATGTTGGATATAATTAAAGGTATGGACGGCTTAATAGCTATGGAATTTGACGCTAATATTACAGCCTTGATGGATAAGGTAAATGATATTATAGAATGTAAATGGGCTCATGAGAATGGTTACTACGGCAAAGGGGTAGGAGTAGCCATAATAGACACAGGGATAAGTTTACATAAGGATTTTATTGAGGGTGGCAACAGGGTTATTGCCTTTAAGGATTTTGTTAATAATAAAGATGAGCCCTATGATGACAACGGACATGGATCCCATGTGGCTGGTATAATTGGGGGAAATGGTTATTCATCCAAAGGAAAGTATAAGGGAGTAGCTCCAGCCTGTAATTTGATTGTCCTTAAAGTACTTGATGAAAAGGGTGATGGGAATATCTCAGATGTGCTGGCTGGACTTCAGTGGGTGATTGACAATCGAAGAAAATATAATATAAGGGTCTTAAATATTAGTGTTGGGACATCAGCAAAAGATAGTCTTGATGAGAACTCCCTGCTTGTTCAAGGTGTCAATGCAGTTTGGGACAGTGGAGTTACGGTGGTAGTGGCAGCAGGAAATAATGGTCCTGATCCTATGTCAATCTCTACACCGGGGATTAGTCGCAAAGTTATTACAGTAGGTTCTTCCGATGATAATCTTTCGGTGGAAGTGTTTGGCTCAAAAACAAAGGACTATTCAGGTAGAGGTCCAACCCCTTATTGCATAAAAAAACCGGATATCGTTGCTCCTGGATCAAATATTATATCCTGTAATATAGGTCGTTATCTAACAAGAGGAGTAAGCAATACCTCAAGATTTCAAGCATCAGGTTATCCCATGATGTATACCATTAAGAGTGGAACATCTATGGCTACCCCAGTGGTGTCTGGAGCTATTGCCTTACTTTTAGCAGCTTATCCTCAGCTGAATAATCGGGAAGTAAAGTTAAAGCTTCGAGATAGTGCAGTTGATTTAGGGCAGAGGTGGGAGAAGCAGGGGTGGGGTCTTTTAAATGTAAGAAAATTACTTGAATAAATCACTTAACAAAAATAAAAATAATTTATAAAAATATTATGGCTGTAAGATGCCTAAAATGGGGGAAATCAAGAAAAAAGAGAATTAGTTTAATAAATTTACAAATTACCTATTGTCAAATAAATGTTAAGGTATTATAATGTAGATAGGTAATTCATTTGCGGACAAGATATGATGATATTTTTATCATACTATTCATATTTATTTTCTTAGTGATGAGAATAAAGAATAGAATACTTAGAACTACGAAGCATAATCTTATGTGATTTCATGTTTAGAAGATATTATATAAGAGTCAAGTGATTACCAGAATCCATGAGAAGAATTTATTATAAATATAAGGAGGAATTAATTATGGCATATTTTAATGTTGGAAAGATCGAATATGAAGGCCCTCAGAGTAAGAACCATCTAGCATTTAAGTATTACAATCCTGAAGAAGTAGTTATGGGCAAGAAAATGAAAGATCATCTTAAGTTTGCTATGTCCTATTGGCATACTTTCACTTACATGGGTGTTGATCCTTTTGGTGGCACAACTATGGCTCGTGATTGGGATAACACAGAGGACGTTATGAAAAAGGCTAAGGAAAGAGTTTATGCTGCCTTTGAATTCATGGAGAAGTTACAGATTGAATATTTCTGTTTCCATGATGTAGATATTGCTCCTTTAGTTCCTACAGATTTAGCAGAGTCCAATAGAAGATTAGATGAAATTGTAGCTGTTATAAAAGAAGAGATGAAACGTACTGGCATTAAGTGCTTATGGGGTACAACCAATGCATTTAGCGATTATAAGTTTGTACACGGTGCAGGAACTTCTTGTAACGCAACAGTATTTGCATACGCTGCAGCTCAGATTAAAAAAGCTATGGAAATAACCAAGGAATTAGGTGGTGAGAACTATGTATTCTGGGGTGGTCGTGAAGGATATGAGACACTTCTTAATAC
>JAAYNY010000005.1 GCA_012520635.1 Clostridiales bacterium
ATTTCCACTTTCCAAAAAGGTATATATTGATGTTTATCTCTCTGACTTCCTGCCTCATGGGCATACCACTGGATATCGACTACAATATATTCCCATCCATACTCTTTCAAATGAGCCGCCATAAAATCTGCATTTGCCTTAATCTGTTCCTCATTTACAGTAGTATCATAATAATCATAACTGTTCCATCCCATGGGTGGTGTTGTTGCAAACTTATTCTTATTCATACCTTTTCTCCTATCGTAATTGTTATGTCATTTGTTATGTCATTAATGAAATATTACATTAATCTTTCATCATATATAGCTCTCTCACCACCGATAAACTTGGATCTTGTTCGAGCAGCTATAAGAAAAGCATTTCCTATATGGTTAATGGATAACTTTAATGGAACAGCAACTTTTTTAAGATGCATTCCTATTAGTGTTCCCCCTATATCCAGTCCTGCGTCGGCCTTGATATCCTCCACCACAACAGGATTTGTGAATTCTTGGTAGGCCAGAGTAGCAAAGGATCCACCAGCTTTACTCTGAGGTATTACATTGACTATATCTTTACCTGGAACTGCTTCTTTCACAGTAACAATGGCACGGTTTAGATGCTCACAACACTGTGCCGCCATATAAATACCGTGTAAATCAAAGACTTCTTTAAAACCTCTAAACAATTCTTCTGCAGCCTGGGGGTTAGAATTGGTTCCAATTGGATCTCCAACCACTTCACTAGTGGAGCATCCAATAACAACAATCTGGCCTTTTTTCAGCTTTGCCTTTTCTATAAGTTCACCAGCAACTTTCTTTGATATCTCATATAGATTATCCATTAATATCAACCTTTCATTCTAATATTATAAATTTCTTCTTTTATATAGTTTAACATAAATATTCATAATTATCTTCTACCTTACCTATATATTATAGCAAATATTTCTGACCTTATCTCATTAATTTGATAATACATACAAATTAATACCTTGTATACTTTAGCTACTAGTAAATCATTCTACTTTTCCAACCATACTTACAACATTTAGTAAATCTATATATATTTATCATTCATGTATATTGCTGTGAAATCTGTGAAAAATTATAGCAAATACTAATTTAGGAGGGTTTTATGAAAAGAATATTTTTATTTGTTTTAACCTTAACCTTGCTTCTAACCATTACTTCTTGCGATGGTTCAAAGGGTGACACTGACGATAAGCAAGTTAAGGACAAGACTAATCAAGAAGAAGAAACCGATAATAACCAAAATGTCAACACCAATGACGATGAAGATAAGAATATAGATAATGATAAAAACCAAGATATAACTATTGAAGAGCAAGTTATATTCGAAGGAAATGATATTAAAGTTACTGCTACCGGCTTAACTAACGATGATTTCTTCGGTCCTAGTGTAACTGTCCTAATAGAAAATAATTCGTCTAACAACATCACGGTTCAGTCTAGGTATAGCTCTGTAAATGGAGTTATGATAGATTCCCTACTGTCAGCTGATGTTGTGGCTGGTAAAAAAACAAATGACACCATTTCATTTTCGGCCGACAGCCTGGAAATAGCAGGTATACCCACAATTAAGGATATTGAATTATCCCTTCACATTATTGATGCAGAATCATGGGATACCCTTATAGATACTGATATAATAACTATTAATACAAGTGCTGATTCTTCTATAGTACAAGAGTATGATAATTCTGGACATCTTGCTTATGATAGCGACGGAATAAAGATTGTAATCAAAAATCTTAATAGTTCTAGTAGCCTATGGGGTTCTGATGTCCATGTCTATATCGAGAATAATACCGATGAAAATATTACAGTGCAAGCAAGAGATGTTTCCCTTAATGGATTTATGGTAGACCCCATATTTTCTTGTGATGTCTTGTCAGGCAAAAGAGCATTTGATACCATTACATTTATGGAATCTGATTTGACCGATAATAATATAAGTGATATCACAGATTTAGAACTGAAATTCCACATTATAAATCTTGAAAGCTGGGATCTAATCAAAGATACTGATGTTATAGAAGTCTCATTTGAATAAAACCCAGATGTAAAGTCCTCATGAAATATACTTTCCATAAATAATAAAATGTAGAGCCATATGTTACAGCACTACATTTTATTATTTTTATATCATTATATATTCATAAACTACTATGCTGGTATCTTAATAACCTGCCCAATATATATCAAATCAGGGGATTCTAGTATATCTTTATTAAGCTCATATATCTCTATATATCTAGCTCCACTTCCAAGATGCTTTCTTGCTATCTTCCAAAGGTTATCACCTTTTACTACCCTGTATGTAACCTCTACAACAGCTTCCTGGTCCTCTTCAACTACTTCTTCAATAATATCTCTTGTATCCTCTGTCTCATCAACCTCTTCTTCTTTATCCAAAATAAATTCCTCAGAAATAGTAATTCGTCCTGCTGACTCTCCATAGATATCACCACTAATTACACCATCTAGAACATCTATGGTGTAATTTACCAAGGCATCCTCCAAGGCTATATAAGTATTGTGGCTTTCTAGACTCTTTAGTAAGTAATAAGTATCACCACCTGCAGCAAGGAAATCATTGGTAGCTATTGTGTAAATCTTGTCAAGTTCAATGGCCTTGCCATTTACTTTCACATTCTTTATACGACTTCCTGGAGCAGCAGGTCCATAATATGTTGAATCAGGGAAAGCTTCTCCCTCTTTATAATCTACACTGGTGTCTATGGTAAATTCAATTCCAGACACCTGAGGAAAGGCTCCAATAGATATTGGTGTACTAAAGGTTGATGCCTCAAGGACTTCTATTAACTGTCCGCCACTTATCTTAACAGTGGAAATCGTATTACCAAAAGGAAATACTGTCTTCATATCCTTCATAGTAATATCTCCAATCTCTATAGAGGATCGTATCCCACCACCATTAGTAAGGGCTGCATCTACACCACCGCCTACACCATTGTTTGCTGCCCATAGAATAGCATCAGCAACAAAATCCCCAAGATTTGTTTCCTGTGTTCTTACTCCAGGATCTCTGTTACCATCTAAAAACACCTCTGTCTTAGCAAATGTCTTAGAAAGTAGTTCATCAATTTCAGCAGCAACTAAATTGATACTAGCATTTACCATCTCATCAACTTCACTATAGTCACTTGCTGATATTAACTTGGTGCTTATTTTATCTTTGTCAATAATGGCAACCCCTACATTAAATAGCTTAGTACCAGTAGAAACCAAGATAGTATCATGGTCTTGATTCCCCTCTAGTACACTGTGGCTGTGTCCATCTATAAGTAGATCTATACCTTTAACATTTTCTATAACATCCACAGATCTATTAGGTTTACTACTATCATCTATACCAAGGTGAGCTACACATATTATATAATCAGCTCCTGCCTCAGTTAATTTATCTACTTGTTCCTGTGCATTTTCATATAATTCTTGTCCAGCAAGGAAATTAAGAGAAGATACATTTTTCGGATTTGATTTTGTATATGTCTCAGGTGTGGTTAGCCCGAATATGCCGATTTTTCCTACCTGGCTATCAATAATCATATTCTCTGTAAATACAGGTTGGCCACTATCTTTATCCAATATATTTGATGATAAGATTGTGAAATCCGCACTTTCTTCAAGCTTCTTCAAGTTATCATAACCAAAATCAAACTCATGATTACCTGGTACCATAATGTCATAACCTGCATCATTCATAAAGTTAATAGATGTTAGACCTTTACTTAGATTAACTAATGGATCTCCTTGAATAGCATCTCCAGCTGAGATCAAAATAACCTGAGCTCCTGCTGCTTTGTAATCTTTAGCAATCTTAGATACACCGGCTGTTCCAATTGATTCCTCAGGGATTGCTACATCTGCTCCATGGGTGTCATTAGTAAATACAAGAACTAATTTACCCGATAAATCTTCATTAGTTTGCTCTGCAGCTGATGCAAGAGCACCAGATACTCCCATTGCCATAGAGAGAATCAAGATTAAAGCTATAAATTTCTTACTCATAAATTTTGCAACACCATGTAAATCCTTCATGTAGTACCTCCTTTTCTAATATGTTAT
This sequence comes from Clostridiales bacterium, assembly GCA_012520635.1. Taxonomy (GTDB): domain Bacteria; phylum Bacillota; class Clostridia; order Lachnospirales; family Lachnospiraceae; genus Mobilitalea. The sequence goes on from JAAYNY010000005.1 coordinate 4,095, forward strand.
AAGGTTAAAGTGGAATTACTATTCATTTAATATTAATTCCTCTTTAATTGTACTATATGTTTGTAAAAAAAAGCAAGACAGGGGGACGTTTCCCTTGTCTTGTTGATGGTGATGAAACAAGACAAGGGAAACGTCCCCCTGTCTTTTTATTCGTAAACTTCTCTTTTTAATATGCCTATAAAAGGTAGGTTTCTATATTTTTCTGCATAATCTATACCATATCCGACAATGAATTCATCAGGAACATCAAAGCCTTTATAATCAACATTGATCTCTTTTTCTCTTCTTACAGGTTTATCTAAGAGTGTGCAGATTTTTAGTGATTTTGGATTACGGCTTAATAGGTTTTTACTTAAATATGCCAGTGTTAGTCCTGTATCTATAATATCTTCTACGATAATAATATTTTTCCCTTCAATATTATCCTCTAGGTCTTTTATTATACGAACCACCCCACTGGTTTCTGCTGAATTACCATAACTTGAGACTACCATATAATCAATATAAGCAGGCAGGCTAATCTGTCTAATTAAATCTGACATAAATACACTTGCACCTTTTAAGATACCTACTAGCACAACCTCCTCACCTGCATAATCTTTTGAAATCTCTTTACCCATTTCTTCTATTCTCTTTGCTAATACATCCTGGTCAAATAAAATAGTTTCTACATCTTGTAACATGATTTACCTCTTTCTGGCTATAGCCTTTTACCTTAGCATGTAACTATGCTTCATTAAGATATACTTGATTTAGTCATCAGTACAGAATAATTTTATTACCTCTATGTATGTTTGTCAATTGGTGTCTCTTTCATGCTAGATGTGGCTTTATTCTTTATTTACTATAATATGTTTGTTTCTTACTACTAATAAGCAGCAAAAAACTGCACCAAAGGATCAAACCTCCAGTGCAGTTTTTTCAAAACCTTATTCTAACATACTATTTTTTTATATTAGATTTCTTAGCATCTATAAACTTTTATTCATGAAAGAAATATGGTAGTGCATCATAAATATAATGCCTAACATATCCCC
>JAAYNY010000063.1 GCA_012520635.1 Clostridiales bacterium
ATATATGCTGAGTATTTTGACTATAAGAGTGATCCAACTAAGAAAGATACTGATGGGGATGGGATACATGACCGTGTTGATTCTAATAGGTTAATAAAAGACGATTTACATGAACTTTATGTAGATTATATAAATAATGAAATAATTGATATGAACAAAATAGGGAAAACATCAGATGGATTTATACTTGTAAAGGTTCCATTAACATCAATTATGGAAACAATTAAAATGGAGGATATCCCTTCTGAAAACTATTCTTATCAGAGAGATGATTTTGATGATTGGTATATTTATTCGGTTAGCAAGGAAGAGAATACTGAATTTAGTATTTTAAAAATGCGAGAATTAACAGATGAGGCGAATGTTGGAGTTTCAATTCCTTTTATAAGTTTTGACCCCACTCTTATAAAAAAAGCTATTAAAAGTATTGAATATGGAGAAAAACTAAGCTACAATCTTGAAAAAATGACCGAAGCGAAGGTTGATTTTGGCGAACATTCTTCTATTATAGTGGAGTATTTTGCCGATCCATATTCTGCGGCTAATTATCTTATAGCAGAAGCATATATAGAAAAGATTATAGTAGAAGATTGTGTTGATAATCGAATTAAAATTCCTAATGGCTTATCTAAGAGACTAAAAAAGTATTTAGATACAATTGGTGAAACATATGATGAGAAAAACAACTCTATATTTATTAACAACACAAATAATCCTACACTTGAAGAAGAGCAGGCTATTTTAGCAATGAGAACAGCCAATACTTCCTATAATTCATTTGCAGCAGAAGTTGTTTTTCACGCCAAGTATACAACGAATTTTTCCAAAATTGGAAAGCGGCCTATAAAAAAATACTATAAGAGTGCAGTAAAGGCTGATATGGGAGTCGGAGAAGAGCGTGAAAGTGGTATTTTTGACGGAGGTTATTATAATGAAAATGGAAAGTATGTTAAAGAACAAAGAGGAATATGGGGAAAAAAATAATAAAAATAAGGAAAAGAATATAATAGTTTTTAGTATTATGGTGTTTTTTATAATAATTATTATATTAATAATCAATATTACCAAACCATTAGAAAAGATAAGATGGGCAAAGGAGCAAAAAGAAATTGATGACTTTGTAATATATTCTCAAAGGGATCAATACTTTGGCTGGAGAATGTCTGGAGTTGTTTACGATTATAAAGCTAAACTTAAAATATATCCAGTTTATCGAAAACTTGGAGACCTTAGAATGATTACAGATGAGACATATAAATATAAGGAAAAGGAAATTAGTTTAAAACAAGAGCTTAAAGAACCTCCTAAGGAAGAAATTCAGGAATTTACAAATTCCCGCAATGTAATAAGGCAGGAGTACAATATTCCAAACGAAGGGTTTTTTAGGATTATAGAAAGCACATCAAATGAAAATATTACCTTTTATTTGTGGAAGGAGAAATATTTGATTACAGGAGGGATAAAAGAAGAGTTTTCACACTTAGCTTTAAAGCGGGTAGACATATGTGATATTGAAACTGGTGAACTTTATGATTATAAATATGCATCAATGGCAAATAAGCCTGAGAATGTTTCTGTTCCAGATAATATAATAAATGCTAAATATTATATAGATGCTGAAGGCAGAATTATATGCATTTATAAATATTATAATAAATTATATTGTGCTAGATTAAATTAATAAAAAGACCAAACATTAATCCCTTATTCATATAAAATCAGAGATGTTCTATATGGATGAGGGAAATAATGTTTTTTGGTTGCCTACTTGGTTGCCTCAAAAAACAGCGCTGTGCAAAGCTCCTTTCTACAAGGCTTTCAGAGACATACTACGGGTTCAAGTCCCGTCGACTGCACTAAATAGCCTTAAAACCTTACTAGATAAGGATTTTAGGGCTATTTTTTATGTACGGACAATGGAAAATGATGTCAGATAGGAATATGCAACAGAATGTAGCTAGATACAATAATTCATTATCAATAAATAAAACTAGTATGATGTTCGGATTATATAATATAATTGTAAGTTGGTTAAGGTATCTATTAGCATAGATCACAAGTAAAGATTAAACGATATTAAGTCTAATTTTCTGATTAATAACATCATAAAAAAGGCGAGGGGGAATCCCCTCTAGAGTCTTAGTATAGGGTATTACACAAAAGTGTACTATCTTTTTTTATATATTATTTGCCGTGATTTTATTTAAAATCCGTTATTATTATCGATTCATTAATAAACATGGCGATAAATTATAGGTTTCGGAATACCTGTAATTGGGATTGGTAAGCCTTTTTATTTACATTATATAGTGTAGTTAGTAGTTGATGATGATTTTTCCATTAAAATAAGCATAGTAAAAGTTTTAGACTTCTACTATGACTATCTTCTTGTGTTGTAAGTGATTGTTTATTAATTTGAATCTGTCACAATATTTGATTGATTAATGGAATAATTAAATGTTATTAACAACTTTATCAAATGTTGTGCTAGATTAAATTAATGAAAAGATCAAATATTAATCCCTTATCCATATAAAAGCAGAGATGTTTTATATGGATAAGGGCATTTTTATTAATGCGGAATATAATAGACTATATTAGTAAAGGTGCGTAAAGGAAAGGAAGTAGATGGCAATTAAGATTAATATAGATGTTGGACACGGATCAAACACGGCAGGCAAACGGACTCCCCCATTTCCCAAAAAAGTTAAGGTTAATGACAAGCTTACTATAAAAAAGGGAGAGCAATTTAGGGAGCATATAGCAGGTGTTGGAGTTGCTTTTTTGTTGGAAAATGAACTGAAAAGATGTGGCTTAGAAACGCTCAAAACTGGTTGGAATGATGCTAATGGTTTTGATGACCCAGACACTCCATTAAATGAGCGACAAGGAGCAATAGCTAAGGCAAAATGCGATTATAGTGTTAGTATTCATTTTAACTCCTATGGAGATGGCAAGACCTTTAATAGTGCCGAGGGAGTAGGGATATACATTCATGACAAGTATCAGGGAGAAAGTAAAAAGCTTGCAGATCTAGTCCTTAAGCATCTGGCCATGGGGACTAAGCAGAAGAATAGAGGAATAACTCCAAGGGCTCTAGCTATGTGTAATTGTAATAAAATGAAGGTAAAAGGTGCTATATTGGTGGAACTTGCCTTTATGACTAATCTTAGGGAGGCGACAGAATTAATGGCCAGTGAGAAGTTCTGGAAAGAATCTGCTGTAGAAATTGCAAGGGGTTTATGTGAATATACTGGCATAAAGTATGTTGCAGAGCAAACCATTCCTACAAAGGCCATTACCCCCAAATCCTCCAAGGAAGATATTCGTTGGCTCCAGGAGAGATTAAACAAAGTTATCCCAAGCTGGCTACCTAAGTTAAAGATAGATGGTGATTATGGTCCTAAGACTAGAATTGCTGTCTTGGTATATTGGGATAGCTTAGGCTGGGGTAGCCACATGAGAGATGATGGACTTAAAGTTGGCAACAGTACAAGGAAGGCTCTGGCAGAGGGCAGAACAAATTAGAAATGCTTTATATAGTTAATTAGAAAAAAGGAGCTATCCACCAATTTAGTGTAATTGCTCCTTTTAATTTATTATATATTCTCTTTTGTTTTACCAATCCTCATCTCTTGAATCATCATAAGTATCATCATCATAAGTATCATCATCATAAAGGTCATCATCAAAGCTGTAGTCATCAGTTAGATCCATTTCTTCACTCTCATCATAATCATCATTATACTCGTCTCTCATATAAGCACCTCGCTTGATACAAAATTTATTTATAATTGAAAATTACAGCAATATTGTACTCCCATTTATTGTAATTGTAAATATATATTTTATAAATCTTTCCGAAGTTATTTGATAATTTTCTACTCTATGTTAAGCTAGAAAAAACACTGTTTTAAGGAGGAATAAATATGAACTATGTTGTATACCAGGGTAGGCAGGAGCTATCTGGTGAGAGACAACTTAAAGAGATGAGAACTTATGATTTATTAGATGAACTTAATATAGAATATCTAAGAGTAGATCATGAAGCCCTAGAAACTATGGAGGCCTGTCAAGAAGTTGATAAGCTATTAGGAGCGGCCATGTGTAAGAATCTCTTCCTTTGCAATGCTCAGAAGACAAAATTTTATCTATTGTTAATGCCTGGAGATAAGAAGTTTAAGACTAAAGATTTATCTAAGCAGATAGGAAGTGCCAGATTATCTTTTGGACCATCTGAGGATATGGGAAGATTACTAGATATTACTCCCGGTTCGGTTAGTGTTATGGGACTTATGAATGACAAGAATAAAGAGGTTAGTCTTATCATTGATAAGGACTTATTAGAAGAGGAGTATTTTTCTTGCCACCCTTGTATTAATACATCCAGTATAAGGCTAAGAACTGAAGACTTGCTTGACAAATTTCTGCCAAAAGTTGGACATAAAGCGGTTGTTGTCAGTCTGTGATTAAGCTATTAGAATTACATTGATTATTCTGTCTATCCTTTGAGTGTCGAAAAATCAATAATAGATGTCGAACCATTGTCATAATCCATCCAATCATTCCTGCTGGAAGGGAACTGAATTATTGGCTAGTCAATGAAGAAATCTATTATGACTCCGTGTTAACTATTAACTCCTCTATGATTGTAGATGGCCAAGTGGAAGTGGTCTGTTTATTTAAAGAAAAAGCAGAGAATCCTAAGCTTTTTATAAGGGAACTATGTTCATATAGTAATCAGGATTATATAATACTTATTAATCCATACGAAGATGACATAATGATGAGAGGGTATTCCATTACAGATGATGCCAATAAACCAGGAAAATTCATTCTTCCTTCTAGGATCTTAAGAAGTGGTGAAAGTCTAAAGATCATTGGGGAAAGTAATAGGGAGATTCCATCTAAAGGAATGATTAGAGCGGGATTTAATCTTAAGGACGGAGAAACAGTTACCCTATATCTGGATGGTGAGATTGTTGATGAAGTGACAATCCCTGATCTTGAGAAAGGAAGTATCTATAGACGGGATATGGGGACCTTAAGGTTCTTTGAAAAAAGATAAAGACAAGGGGACGTTTCCGCTGTCTCATTTCTTGAAATGAGACAGCGGAAACGTCCCCTTGTCTTTTTATGGTTCGATTTTGGTTTTACCACCCATATATGGCTGTAGGGCAGCAGGAATATTAACGGAACCATCAGCATTTAAGTTGTTCTCTAAGAATGATATTAGCATTCTTGGAGGTGCAACTACGGTGTTATTTAATGTGTGAGCAAAGTATTTACTATCTTCACCAACAACACGGATTCTAAGTCTTCTTGCCTGGGCATCTCCTAGGTTGGAGCAACTACCAACTTCAAAGTACTTTTGCTGTCTTGGAGACCAAGCCTCCACATCCACTGATTTTACTTTTAGGTCAGCCAAATCACCAGAACAGCATTCTAAGGTTCTTACAGGGATATCTAAGGTACGGAATAAGTCTACGGTATTTTGCCATAGCTTATCATACCACATCATACTATCTTCAGGTTTACATACTACTATCATTTCCTGCTTCTCGAATTGATGAATTCGGTATACTCCTCTTTCCTCTATTCCATGGGCACCTTTTTCTTTTCTAAAGCAAGGTGAATAACTTGTTAGGGTCTTAGGTAAATCTTCTTCTGATATAATCTGATCGATAAATTTACCAATCATTGAATGCTCACTGGTTCCAATAAGATATAGGTCTTCTCCTTCAATCTTATACATCATAGCTTCCATCTCTTCAAAGCTCATAACTCCAGTAACTACTTCGCTTCGTATCATGAAAGGAGGGATGCAGTAAGTAAATCCTCTATCTATCATAAAGTCACGGGCATAAGTTAATATGGCAGAATGTAGCCTTGCAATGTCACCCATAAGATAGTAAAATCCATTACCTGCTACTCTTCTTGCACTTTCCAAATCAATACCGTTAAGCTTTTCCATAATTTCAACATGATATGGTATATCAAAGTCAGGTACTACAGGTTCGCCGTAACGCATGACTTCTACGTTCTCGCTGTCATCTTTACCAATAGGTACACTGGGGTCGATAATGTTAGGTATGGTCATCATTATTTTGGTTATTTTTTCATTAAGCTCTGCTTCTTTTTCTTCCAGGGATTTTAAACGGGCTGATTGTTCTGTAACCTTATTCTTTAGTTCTATTGCTTCGTCCTTTTTCCCCTGGGACATTAGTGTACCAATTTGCTTTGAAAAAGTATTACGTTCGTAGCGAAGGTTATCAGCCTCCTGCTTCGCCTCACGGAATTCTTTGTCAAGAGCTATTACTTCATCCACCAACTCAAGTTTATGATCCTGAAATTTATCACGGATATTTTTCTTAACGATTTCAGGGTTTTCTCTTAAAAATTTTAAATCAAGCATTATTTACCTCCTAAGGTTTATTATTTTCTAAATCAAATAAAAAAATCCCTTCATCCCAATACTAAGGGACGGAAGGATTCCGCGTTGCCACCCAAATTGCTGAAAATACATTCAGCCACTCGATTGTAGGATATAGGGTACAAACCTTTGACTCATCGTCAATAGCTCCAAAAGTGGAAGGATTTATCTCTTCACCGATTCACACCAGCCATCGGCTCTCTGAGGAAGTTATTAAATCGTAGCTTTTATCATTGCTATGTTTCTATATAGATTTTTACCAATTATATAACATTTTATTATAATTTGCAAGAGGGGGTAATATTTAACTAATTGAGAACTATTATCAATTAGTTGTTGACATACATATTGTGCCTCTGTATAATATAAAGCACAACATATGGTATTTAGACATTGTATATAAGTCTTAATGCATAGGGAAGTTCTTGCAGAGAATACTAGTTATATGCATAGCAAAGATATAATGTATTAAAGGGAGGAAGAATATGGAGCGTATATTATCAGAAGGTTTTTTAAGTACATATAGAGATGTGACTAGTCCACTAAGCCCTATTGGGGAGTTTGTATATTTAAGAACCTATTCAAGATATTTGGAGGAGAAGAAGAGAAGAGAAACTTGGTTTGAGACCGTTCTTCGAACCACAGAATATAATATTGCTTTAGAAATTAAGCATAAAAAGAAAATGGGCATAGCCATTGATATGGATGAAGAGATTAAGGAAGCAGAACTTTTATTTGATAATTTATTTAATTTAAGAACATTTACCTCAGGAAGAACTCTTTATATGGGCGGTACAGAGGTTGTGGACAAATATCCCCTATCTAATTATAATTGTGCTTTTACTAATATTGAGAAATTTTCTGATTTGGTAGATGTATTCTATCTACTAATGGTAGGAAGTGGTGTAGGTGTAAGAATAACAAAGGATATGGTAGATAAGATTCCTAAAGTTCGCCCTGTAAAGCTAGAGGGTAGATATGATGAAACAGTAAGAGCCATTACATCCAAAGAGGACATGGAAGATACTAGATGTATCCGTGATGAGAAAGATGATTCTATTGTTGTTATATTAGTAGGAGATAGCAAAGAGGGTTGGTGTGATGCCCTTAGAAAATACTTTGATATACATTCCTTAGATGAATACAAATCAGTTAAGAAGATTATTATTGATTATAGCTATGTAAGGCCAGAGGGTGAGCGTCTAAAGAGATTTGGAGGAAGAGCTTCAGGCCACAAGTCCATTAAGAAAATGTTTGAGAAAATTAACCGTGTTATTAATAGAAGACAAGATGGCACACTGAAAACAATTGATGTGCTTGATATTGCCACAATTATTAGTGAAAATGTGGTTTCTGGTGGAGTAAGACGAAGTGCCATGATGGTTATTTGTGATGAGAATGATGATGAGGTTATTAATGCCAAAAGAGATATTTATAAGGTTGTAGACGGACAATGGATTGAGGAACCTGAGATTTCCCATAGAAAGATGAGTAATAATTCTATCCTTTATACCCATCGTCCATCCTTAGAAAGAATCAAGGAAATAATTGATTCCATTAAGGTTAACGGTGAGCCAGGATTTATCAATGGTGCTGAGGCTCTAAGAAGAAAGCCTACTTTTAAAGGATGTAATCCATGCGGAGAAATTCTTTTACAGTCAAAACAGTGTTGTAATCTTACAACCAACAATCTAATGGGCTTTGTAAATGGAAATCTACTGAATGAAGAAGAGTTAATAAAGATTATTCGTTTATCTACAAGAGTGGCCATACGAATGACTTTAGTGGACGTAGAACTTGATGAGTGGAATAAGGTAATGCAGGAGGATAGAATTATAGGTGTTTCATTAACTGGAATGATGGATATGGTTAATAAGACGGGAATGACTTATGACGATCTTGCAGACTTACTAAAAAGGTTAAGGGCTGCAGTTCGTGATGAAGGTCATCGCTATTGTGAAGAGCTTGGCATTAAAGCACCAAAACTTATGACTACTATCAAGCCAGAAGGTACCCTATCTAACCTACCCAGTGTAAGTAGTGGTATACACTTTGCTCATTCCAATTATTATATAAGAAGAATAAGGATTTCAGTAACTGATCCCTTGTATAAGATGATAGAAGCTCAGGGCAGTTATCCCATATATAATGAAAATGGACAAACTGATGAGAATTGCACTATCAAGGTCATAGAGTTCCCCATTAAGGCTCCTGAAGGGAGAACAAAGTATGATGTTGGAGCCTTAGAACAGCTGGAGTTATATAAGATGTCCATGAAGAATTGGTCCGATCATAATACTTCTATAACTGTACATGTAAGAGAACATGAGTGGGAAGAAGTATCCCAGTGGGTATATGACAATTTTGATTGCCTTGTAGGAATCACCTTCCTTCCCCTTATGGAAGAAACCTATCCTCTTCTTCCATTTGAATCAACCACCAAGGATGATTATGAAGAGAGAATGAAGAATATCAAGCCCATTGATTATGAAATCTTAGCAAGATATGATGATGATGAGCAACACGACATCATTGATGATGATTGTTCAACAGGAGCATGCCCTATACGATAATACTGACCCCCAAAACTAAAATGCAAGGTTTTGGGGGTTTTTGTGTCTGAAAGAGTCGTATAACGTGATAATAAGGAGAATAATAGCAAGGGAATGTGCTTTACAAATATATGTAAAAACTGTATAATATGTACAAGAAGCTTCTTGCAATTGTAATATTATTACTATCTATAAACTAATAGGGAGGTGAATATATTGAAAAGGAAATTAAGAAAAATTTTAAGCGTAACACTTATAAGTTTATCAATTATTGGAGGAACTAGTCAGTTGGTAATGGCTGCTCCAAGTTCTCCAAGTAGACATGTGGCATATAGGTTTGTTTGGGGTTGTAAAGCCGAGACAGAGTGGGAATGCTATCATTATACTAGAGTTTGGATTTCTCCATGGGGAACTGATTCAGGTAGAAAGTGGGGAGATAACTTAACCAAGGCTACTGCCTATGGAGATGCTCTTACTAGTACTGCCCAAAGTAGATATGGTAGGTAGAAATTAACTCATTATCTCTTACATAAATAGCATTATTTATAAATAATATAGAAGACATTTTATAGAACTAGGCAAAGCACATGCATTTATATGCACCTATCTTGCCTAGTTCTATCTTAAAATTTAATGGAGAATTGAGGAATGTCATGAAAAAGGTATCATCAATATTTTTGATATTAATTTATACAGTTACTATTTATTTTACTTTGTACATTTCAGCTTCTCTTGCCCTATACATAAAAAATGATTTTTTTATCAATAACTTTAAGAATAATAAATCAATAGAATTTACCTTTGAGAGCGAGGGAGCGATAGCTAATATTGACTTAGACATGTTTGATGAAAATATAATAATTTCTAAAAATCTAGATACTTCTCTACAAATTGTTGGGGTTTTCTATATTAACGATATAGAAACAAAATTCGATGTGGAGGGGCGGTATTTTAATGAAGAAGATTTTAAGTTATCAAAAAAAGTTGCTATAGTAGGTGAAGAGGTTTTAAAGGAACTTAGGGGAAATGAGAATAAGTATTATAGATTTCATGAAGATGATTATGAGGTTATAGGCGTGATTAAGGGTAGCTCAAAGGGGAACTGGGGTGCCTATAAGGTGATTTTAAATCTTAATTCAATTCCAATAACAGTAGCAGAATTACACAAAGGTAAATATAGCTTCTCATCAGATGACTTTACTTATGAGAAGTTCAAGAAGACAGTTGAAGATGAGGGTGTTTTGCTAAGTGAGGGGAAAAAGGTAAATGTTTACTCACCAATAGAAAGTTCTATTAATAACAACAGCCTTTATCTTGTGGTTTTTGCATTGATATTGATGGTTAGCGTGATGAATATAATTGTTTCTCTTAGATATTGGATAGACAGTATGAGGAAAGAGATTGGTATAAGGAAATGCCTTGGAGCCAATAGTTTTGCTATTCCTGGCCTTTTGATAAAAAGATTATCTAAATATATTATATTAGCTTGTCTAGCTAGCTTTGTTATATATGGAGTTACAATGCTTTTAATGGGAGCTAGCTTTAGTTTTTCATTGTTTACATTGTTGTTTGTACTGATAGTCTTGATTTTAACTACATTTGCTGGGGTTTTACCTATGATTTATAAGGTAAGAAAAATTCAGCCAGTTGAGATGATGAGGTGATTATGAATAACTTAAAATACAGTTTAAAAACACTAATAAACAATCCTTTTTTAATTATTTTATCCCTAGTACAGTTTACAGTGATTTTTTTGTTTTTATTAATTATTATTAACTTTTATTATATGGTCAATAGTCAGACAAAAGTTTTGGAGAAGTTTTTTAAAGATAAAGAATATTATGCAGTTCAAGACAAGACAGATGAAGATATTTTGTTTGAACAGATATTTAAAAAAGAAGAGGCACCTAGTAATTTAGTGAAGTTTTATGATTTTTTAATTAATAATGAGCAATTTGATTTTATTCAGTTTGTAGATGGTAATGTCTTGATTGATCCAAAATTTGAGATTAATGAAAATAATTCAAATTTATTCTACTCCCAAACCACACCGACTATTAATAACAAAGATAAGGATTATAGTTTATTAAAAAGCATAAGTGTGGATAAAAACTTCTTTCAAAGGGTTGGAATTAGTTTAGAGGTAAATCTTGAAAATGAAAGTCAGGTAGTTTTAGGTGACAAATTTAGAGATTATGTAAAATTGAGTGAAAAAATATTTGTATTTGATTCTTCTATTAATGAAGAAGTTGAGAAAGAAGTAATTGGTTTTCTCGATAAAAACACCTATTTTTATTCAAGAAGTGAAGGTTTAATTCTCCTCGATGAATATATTATAGAATTTCTATCATTGAATAATATTCCAAATGAAATTTTAATTTCTCATGTGGATAATATTATAAATAACAGTTTTGTAGTAAGTGAGGATATAGAAACATCATTTGCTTTAATAAATGATAAAAGCAATGAACTTGATTTATATACTAAGCTTCTACCCTTAGATATGAAGGAGCAAAGTAAGGCTATTCTATATTCTATTGCAGAATATAGAAAAATTATGGTTCCTTCTCTAATATGCATTATTATATTTGCATTTATATCTGTAACTATATCATTGCTAAATCTGATTAGAAAAAATTTGGGGGAAATAGGAGTTCATCTTAGCTGTGGGGCAACTATTAAAGATATTTATATAAGGTATTTGCTAATAGATGCATTTCTAATTATAATACCGTTTTTGTTTTCTATGTTCTTAAGTAATTTTATACTTGTTAATATATTAGGAGTTTCAAGAATTTATATGGGAGTTTTAATATTACTTGTATTTATACTTATAGCATTTTTTATAGGTATTTCAATTCTTCCAATTAGATATGTCAAAGGAATCCAGTTAACAAAAATTCTAAAACAGGAGTATAGTCTATGATAAAGTTGGAAAATGTAAGTAAGGTTTATGGCAAAGGAGACTTGGAAGTTTCTGCGCTTAAAGATGTGAATCTAAAAATTGAAGAAGGTGAATTGATTGCAATCACAGGTACTTCTGGATCAGGTAAATCAACCTTATTAAACATACTAGGTTGCTTGGATAAAGTGACTTCTGGTAAATACACATTGAATAATAGAAACATTAATAATTTGTCTCAAAAGGAATTAAGCCTTGTCAGAAATCAAAGCATTGGTTTTGTTGTACAATACTTTGCCCTAATAGACAGTTATACTGTTGGTGAAAATATTAGGATTCCCCTTGATTATGCTCGGCCAAGAATTTCTATGAGTAAAAAGAATAAAATGGTGGAAAGTGCATTAGATGAGTTAGGAATTTTGAAATTAAAGAATAAATATCCTGATCAAATATCAGGTGGAGAGGCACAAAGAGTTGCGATTGCAAGGGCAATGATTAACAATCCAGAAGTTATTTTGGCAGACGAACCTACTGGCAATCTGGATACAAAGAATACAGATCATATAGTAAAGCTCTTTCAGGAATTGAATGCTATGGGGAGAACGGTGATTATTGTAACTCATGACATGAAAGTGGCTGATAAATGCGAAAGGGTATTAGAGATTGAGGATGGTGTGATTTTATGAAAAGGAAATTAAAAAAAATATTGTTATTGATTCTGGGATTAGTAATTGTTATCGGGATATTTACTGTGGTTATTACTAGTATGATGTTTAAGAAAGAAACAGTTATTCTAAATATTGATGCTAGTGAAGACTATATATTAAAGGAGAGTTATGGAGAAAAGGCAAGGACTACCAAGCTTTATGTTCAGTTGATGACCGAGGGAAAAGTTTCGCTACTTCTTAGGGACAAGTGGGGGGAAGTCATATTAGAAAAGCAAGTTGTAGATGAATTGTCCTGTGAATACAGGTCTGAGGGGGATGTTAGTATTGAGCTTTTGTCAGACGAGGAGATACAACTTAAAGTTATAAAGGAGTTAAAATTTGATCTCTGGTAATTTTTTGTATATGGCAAGTGTTTTATGCATAAGATGTGCTAAAGATACCTATATTGGATGTGGAACATTTGTCAGAAGATATGATATTTGTTTATGAAGATGTAATACAAGATGATTTGTATTATAAAGGTCAGCTAATACTTAGCTACACTGTAAAATTCCCTAGGTTTATATCTGCCTGCTACCAAGTGGCACTTGATAAAATTAATAATTACTATAAGACGAAAGCAAATATGTATGTTCAAACAGACATAGGAAATTTGTATCAAAATGCTGCGGTAGATTATGAATATGCGGTATCCAATAACTTTCCAGTAAGATCCTTTGAGGTTATTACGGAATTTGTAGTGACATATAATAGGGACTGCGTACTAAGCCTATACTTTGATAGATATGAATATACAGGTGGGGCACATGGGTCAACTGTTCGTACATCCGATACATGGAATGTTGCTTGTAGTAGTCCAGTTAGACTTGATAGCCTATTTCCATTTGCTTATGATTTAGATGAATATGTGACAGACAATATTGCAAGGCAGATTAATCAACTGGCTATGACAGAAGCCGAGAGCTTCCCGTATTTTGATGATTATGAAGTTCTTGTAAGGGAACATTTTAATCCATATAGTTTTTATCTTACTTATAAAGGTGTTATAATTTATTATCAGCAATATGATATTGCCCCATACTCAACTGGGATACCGGAATTTTTAATTCCTTATGGTATTGGGGCTGCAATTCGCCCAAGATATTGCTAAAAGATGTGCTGTGACATAAAAGATAGAAGGATATTGGTTATACCAATATCCTTCTTGTATGTTGTTTTTATATATTGAATTTTATTCTCCTCCTGGTCCGCTACGTCCAGGTGAATCATCTGGTACCTCTGCATGGGTGTTTTTAGTAGAGTTTCTAGATTGATTGCTGTTGGAGTATCTAGGTGAATTTTTACTGGTACCTTTGTAATTATTCTGCTTGCTCCGTTTGTTCTTTGCCATAATATCTCCTTTCTAGAATAGAAAACTTTAGTCACTATCTATTATTTCATAAAAGAAAGATATTATACAAATTTTAGAAAAACTAATTAGTCAAAGTAATTCGTCCCATTCTAAGGTTACGTATTTGCTTTTCGTTTAGTTCAAATGTGTGATTAGGAAGGATATTATCGGTATATTCCTTTCCAAAAGCTTCTTCCTCTGCCTTGGTAATAGCTTCTTCTACCACTCTGTCATAGGTTTCAGGGGAGTTGTTGTTAATCATGCGAACAACATAATATCCACCATCTGACTCAATAACATCACTTATTTGATCATTTTCCATAGACATCATAGTGTTCATAAAGTCTTCAGCGAAAAATGTATCTGTTGGTAGGAAGTTACTTTCCCTGTATTGTAATTTTTCTTCTTCTTCAGGAATTAACTCGGACCAATCCACGGCATCTAGTGCCTTTTCCCTGAAAGTGGTAATCTTGTCCAGAGCGGCTTTCTTGTCTTCTTCATTCATGGGCTGGGAGCTATAATCTTCTTCATTCATAACCTCAGTGGAGATATATAGATATTCTATATCGTACTGTCTATAGTCATCATAATTGAAACCAGCTTTAATCTCTTCATCATTAATCTCTAAAGATTCTATAACATCGTCCTTATAACGATTTGCTAAAGTGTTCTTTGTAAATACATCTTTTAGGTAGTCTGATGTAAATCCATTTTTCTTAATAAATTTAGCACTTAAGTTCTGCTCGTTAAGTATAGAATTAATATCTTCATCAATCTTAGTAATCTCTTCTTCGGTTAAAGTGTAATCATTTGCTATTGCTTCGTTATATAAGATTTGCTGATATATAACAGTGTTAATTGTTTCTAATTTCGCATAATCACGAACTGTCATGTTAGATGCTTCGCTATGTGGCATGTCCCAATAAGTACCGCCATACATTTGATTTATGTAATCATAGTATGACTCTGTTGAATAGAAATGATATGTCATATCTTCTAGATAATAATCTGTATCATCAATAGTAACCAAGGGTCTTTTATATAATAGATCAAATAATACTGCAACGATTAAGAACAATCCTATGGCTGCACTAAGCACAATCCATATCTTTGGGTTAATTGTAAATTGCTTTTTATTGACTTTTTTTGTACTTTTAATAGGTTTTTTTGATTTGTTCACTTTACTACCTCCAATGTATTCTCTGATAGATATTTTAAACATTTCTAGGAAGAAGTCAATAGATAGCAATGATTTTTCACAGAATTGTTAGAAAATGTTCACAAATTATGGCAAAATATACAAAGATACTCCTTATTATTTGAGATTACAGAGGGTGAAAAAATATTTATCTTTTAGGGAGTTTTAGTTAATTAATGCAAATTATTGAAATAATTAATATGTATGATATAATCACCATAGGTGGTTAGCGAAGCCCATAAATTAATAATAAAACAGAGGGAGCCAGTATGGAAGGTTATAATGATAAAGCAATACAGATTATGAATGAAGTTAATAAAGTTGTCATAGGTAAAAGGGTAATAATAGGTAAGGTTCTTACGGCTATTTTAGCTAAGGGACATATACTACTTGAAGATTATCCTGGTGTAGGTAAGACCACCCTTGCATTGGCATTTTCAAAAGCTATGGCACTTAAGCATAATAGGCTTCAGTTTACTCCGGATGTCTTGCCAACAGATGTAGTTGGTTTCCATATACTTAATAAGGACGGAGATAGCTATCAGTATAAACAAGGTCCTATTATGTGTAACTTATTTTTAGCTGATGAGATTAATAGAACTTCTAGTAAGACTCAGTCTGCATTATTAGAAGTTATGGAAGAGGGAAAAGTAACAGTTGATAGTGTGACTAGGGATGTACCAAAACCCTTTGTGGTTATGGCCACTCAGAATCCTATTGGCTCAATAGGAACCCAGATGCTTCCCGAATCACAGCTTGATAGATTTATGGTTAGGTTATCCATAGGCTATCCTGATATGAAAAGTGAGATCAATATTCTTAAAGAAAGACAAGATTCAAACCCTCTTGATCGTGTAGTTCAGATAGTAGAAGAAGATGAAATACTAAAGATGCAATATTTGGTGGAGAAGGTATTTGTTCATGATTCTATATATGAATTTATTACAAAGTTAGTACATGAGACCAGGGAAAATTCTTTGATAGAATTGGGAGTAAGCCCCAGAGGAACTTTGGCACTAATGAATATGGTTAAGGCTACAGCATTTTTAAGTGGAAGAGACTATGTAATACCTAATGATGTACAGTATGTATTCAAGGATGTGGCAACTCATAGAATTATCTTAAAGGCTAAAGCTAGGGTAAATAATATTACTGTGGACAAGCTTCTAGATGATATCTTGAGGATGGTTAGTCCGCCAAAAATTATTACAAAAGGTGCAATATCCTAATAGGGTTTAGATAATTAAGAAGGTGGAAAATGTTACAGAATAAGATAAAGTATCTGCTTGTCCTTGTCTTGGCAGGATTTCTAGCTATTTTATATAATGATTATTTTATGGGGATTTTATTTCTTTCTGTTTTAATCTTCCCTATTATTTTGATTGCAATTCTAAGCTATATCTATGCAAGGGTTTCCTTTGAACTTGTTTCTTCAACCCATGTATCAAATAGAGAAGAAACCATACCTGTAACTATACAGGTGGAGAATCCCACCATATTTCCAATTCCCAATCTAAGTATATCAATTAAATATTTTAATAATTTTTCTAGTAAAAAAACAGTTTATAGGCAGAAATTTAATATATCAGTTGATAAAGGTACTAGTACCACTGTTACCTGTAATTTGACAAGTGCACATACAGGGAACTTGGAAATTGCCCTTACCAAAGTAAGGATATTTGATTATTTTAAGATTTTTTCTTTAAGGAAAAGAAACATAGGTCAGATAAAAGTAGCTGTTCTTCCCCATTACTATGAGTTAACAGAGGATTATCTTGAGAATTGCTCAAAAATGCAGATAGAAAGTGACCGTTATTCTACGATTAGAGGTGGAGACGATCCTTCGGAGGTATTTGCTATCCGAGAATACCGGGAAGGGGATAGGTTTCAAAGGATTCATTGGAAGTTAAGTATGAAAGAAAATCAGCTAATGATTAAGGATTTTAGTGAGCCTCTTAATTGTTCGGTGGTGATATTTGCTGATCTAGGAATTCCAGATGGTGAGGACGAGCTAGAAGCAGCAGATTCATTACTTGAGTGTGCTCTGTCTTTGTCATATTCATTTATGCTTAAGGGTCAGATGCATTATCTTGTCTGGTATGACAAGGTAAATAGAATGTGTAAAAGAGTAAGAATAGTGACAGATAAGGACTTATTTGAAGCTGTGGATGGGATTCTTAATTGTGGTCCTTATATACAGGAGATAGATTTGTCAGCCATATATTATGCAGAGTATCCTAATGATCAATATACAGAAGTGTTCTATATAACTAAGGATATTAAAGCTGAGCAATTAGAGTCCCTTATGATTATTAAATCTCTTGATAGGCAGATATTATATGTAAGTCAAATGGACTTTATAGATAACGAGAACCAACCACTTGCTGATGATATGCTAAGAAAAATACTTGAAAGTGGTACGGGTCTTTATTCAATCAATTCTTATAGTATGAAGGCGGATTTAGAAAGATTAAAGTTTGGTTAATGATGCTTCTAGATGGTGGTGTTTATGAATAGGAAAGCAAATGATGGTATAGAATTTGAAAGTACGGTTTATTTATTGGAGGGAACTTATAGAAAGTTCCCTGTATATATGCAGGTATTACAGCTTCTTGCAATAGTGGTTGGAAGCTTTAGTTTTATGTCAATATTTACACATTGTTTTGATCTACAGTTCATATATAAGAATTTGTTTATAGGAATTGTGGTGTCAGCTTGTGTTTTTTTTCTTTTATTCTTTCGTTCATCATATGATTTAATAAAGTTTATATCAGTGTTGGCTATTTATGGCCAAATAATATATCACTACTTTAAGCAAGTGGAGAATGGTTTCTATATCCTTGAAAATGCAGTTATAAAAAGAGCTAGCTCTTATTATGGATTTAGGACTTTTCGATTTGTAGCAAATGAGGAAACAGCTTTAGAGGATATGACGATTTTACTTCTAGTAATAATAATTCCGATAATTGGCTTTATGGCTTTATGTATACTTAGAGATAGACTTTCAGGATTTTGTCATGCTCTTATGATTATTCCTGTGGTAATTAGCTTTGCTATGGGGATTACACCTAGGGAAAAAGATATGATAACCTATATACTAGTCATACTCTTTATGTATTTATCTAACGGTTTTATATATAAATCTTCTGGAATGACCCAAAAAAGTTTGATTTATCGTGTAAATATCAGAACTGCCCTAATTGTATGTCTGCTGGCACTGATGCTTTTTAATGGTATAAAGTTATTTGTATCTGAAGAAAGATATGAAAGTTATGACAAGATTAAAACTGTAAAAAGTGATATACAAGAATATATGATAAATTTATCTTTTTCAGATAATAATATATTTAATTTGGATTGGAATATAGGAAGTAGCGGATATACAAGCTCAGGAGGGCTTAGTTACGGCGAACTTGGAAGAGTTGACAAAGTAAACTTTGATGATTCAGAACATCTAATAGTAAAAGCACCCTTAGATTCGGTAATTGAGGGTCTATATCTAAAAGGATATGTTGGAAGTGTCTATACAGGAGAGAACTGGGAGATTCACGGTAGCAACAAAAGAAAAGTATATGAAGATATGATGGAGAATATATCAGAAGGATTTGAGCCTGCTATAGGAGCTTCATTTGTTCTAAATAAAGAACCTTACAGTATGTATACTAATAAAGGAAATGTTGAAATCACCTATAAGAAAAATAATATTAATTACGTATTAGCTCCTTATTTTACAAGTTTTGAAGGTAAGGTTGATTTTGAGTACGATTTAGGTGCTATTTCTAAAGATGGTAAGGTGGCTAATGTCTTTGATTATAGATATGATTTGTCCAATTTATTAAATTATAAGATAGATATAATCTCATATGATAAGGAGTTTCAGGCTCACTTAGATAATGAAAGGATATACCGTTCATTCGTATATGATACTTATACCAAACTTCCCGAAGAAGGACTTGGTAGGCTGAAAAGAGACTTTTCCAAAGAGAATGTAGGAGAGCCAGCAAATAATTTACAAGATGCTATATCTTACATTAAAGCTTACCTTGATATAAACACTAGATATACCCTATCTCCAGGAAGATTACCTGATAACAAAGACTTTGTAGAGTATTTTCTATATGAGAATAGACTGGGATATTGTGCTCATTATGCATCTGCTGGAGTATTAATGTTAAGGGCTATGGGTTACCCGGCTAGATATGTTGAAGGGTATGCTATAACTAGGTCTGATTTAATGAATTTAAATTATTTATATATAGATGATTTTGAAATGGATCAAAATATAGAAATATCTGTGAAGGATAGTAATGCTCATGCATGGGTAGAAGTATATGTAGATAGACTGGGTTGGATACCTGTGGAGTTTACTACTGCATCCAGTTTTACAGATTTTGTAGATATCCTTGAAGGTAATATTCAATCTGATGAGAAGTTGGAAGAACCTTCAGTTAGACCCACAAGAAGACCTCCGGCTCCTACAGATAAGCCTAAAGAGGAAGTGGAACCTTCAAAGGCTCCTGTAAGTCATGAAGAGGATAACAATAGTAGCAAATCCTCCAGTAATGAGGAGAAGGAAGATTCAAACCCTAAGTGGCAGTGGTTTATCTTAACTCTTATTATCTTGGCTTTTATATTATATAGATTATACTTGCTAAAGAAAAAGAAAGATATATCTGAAGAAAACCACAGTAAGAGGGCACTTGTTTTATATCGAAAGATTGAAAGACTTTTTGCATTTAATAAGTTCCTTCCTAAGAGACGTGGAAGTCTGGAGGATAATGAGGATTATGTAAAGGAATATCTGGATTCGTATTTAAGCAAAGAATTTGAAGATTGCATGGAATATGTAAGGAAGGCTAGATTTGGGGGAGAGCAGATAAGCTTGGTAGAATATATGCAAGTTGAGAAGTTTTATAAGTCCTTAGAGAAGCTGACTTATGCAAAGTCATCTGCCATAAAAAGGATGTTATTAAGACTGATTTTGTAACATAAATTTAAATTATTTCATGGTAAAAAATGAGAC
>JAAYNY010000064.1 GCA_012520635.1 Clostridiales bacterium
TGCAAACTCATTATTCTTTAAAATAATTGTGGCTATTGCAGCAATAATAGTCCCTATACTTAGTAAGAAGAGAATATTCCATAACCAACTTAAGAATTTTCTTCTCCTTTCAACCATAGGTTTGAAATTAATATTAAGCACTGTCTTGGCAAACACATCCAACTCACTGCTTTTTTCATTACTATGATTTTCTAGTAATCCTGCCTTTTTGAGAGAAGTCATCAGATCATTAATATCAAGATCTACCTGAAATTCTTCTTTAATCTTCTCATTAATGTCAATTGCACTATTCTTCCCATCCATTAAGCCGATTGCATATTTAATTACTTCTTTCTTTTGCTGATCAACAATAAAATACTTATCAACAGATTTGCTTCCTACGACATAAAAATCCTTGCCTTTTTTATTCCAATAAAACCATACTCCTATGTCATTAACACATATTGGATTTTCAATTATCGCGTTCATAATAACTCCCTTTTATTTATTATATGTATATGATCTATTAAATTCATACAGCCTTTTTACAAAAAGCTCATAGTTTTCTGCACTCTTTTTCAATTTAACTAGATGCATCATAATTCGTCTGGCTGCAGCACTGATCATCCAACATCTACTCTCTGATATTTGATTTAACACCCCATACCTGTTGTAACTAAAGCCTTTACATAAAACAGTACATTGGCCATTAAGCCAGCATTTTTCACAACTTGTTGCTTTACTATATTGGGGATCTTTAAAGATAGTTTTTACTTCATTAAATCTTAGTTCATCCTCTTCTTCAATATTTCCCATATCAAATTTATCATCATGATAGAATTGATAGCATGGCATGATTTTGCCATTGGGATCTACAGTCAAGGAATGATAACCTGCGCCACAAGATAAAGCTCTTTTACGGCTGGCCATCTGCCTAATTAAACTTACTATCTCCACCGATTTGAAATCCTCTTGGTAAATCAGACGATGAAAGAAATAGTCGATTGACTCTCTCTCTATATCCTGCAGTATCTCTTTCTCTGCCTCATCAATTCTGCAATCATCTTCCGTTGTCTCAACTACTCCAACAGTAGCATAGTTAAAGCCAATTTCACATATATCATCCAACCAGTCCTTCACAATACCTTTCCTATAAGCTTTAATATGATTTTTATTGATCGTCATTTCACAACCAATTTTAAAATCTCTCTCTTTAGGAATACCGGAAAAATTGCTCTTAATTACATCATATACACTATCTATACTAGGCGAATATCTTGTTAGATCATTTAACTGTTTGTTACCATCAATACTTACTACAATATTAACTTTGTATTTATTGAAAAACTGAAATATCTCTTTATTCATAATAGTACCATTTGAAACTATTGAGAAAACAGGGGGGACAATATTCTTCTCCCTACAGTATTCATAGCACCATGGCACAAACTCTTTTATATTCTCATAACCTAACATGGGTTCTCCGCCAAAAAAATGGACCAGATTTATTCCGTCTTTATATTTTTCACAGAAAAATACAAAAGCCTTTTTCATGGTTTCTGCGCTCATTATATTGTTTGATGTCGCATTATATGTTCCATCATTAGCAAAGCAATAACTACATGTCAGATTACAACACTGGGTTGCTAAAAGACTCAGCCGTCCAAGCCTAGTACCTTCACATGCAAATGTATCTATTAGTTCATTGCTGGCAGCAAAGCTTTGTGAATATATTTCATCATATTTACTTTTACAAGCACTACTGACATCACAAAATGTTCCACTGATTTTATCAAACATAATCGATATACCATCTTCGCAAAACACTACATAATTTTCTTTATCAATCATCATTTGCTCCTTTTCAATTATTATTTTGTAGTCTATGATGCATGAGTAAATAATATATATAATATGAATGCAATGGTCTGGGTTTATGTATCTATCTTGCGCTTACTTTAACATCAGCTGAAGAATTACCATCTCTACCATTGCAGCATGAAATAGTTCCTCCATCACCTAGGCAAACCATATCCTCTAATTCTTCCATATCTTCCAATGTCATAACTTCAAATTCTTTCATAGCGATATTTCTCCTTTCATTTAGGGTATACTATTGTACGCTAGCTTTTACTGTAACACCTGTATTACCATCTCTGCCATTACAGCATGATATAGTTCCCCCATCACCTAAGCAAACCATATCCTCTAATTCTTCCATATCTTCTAATGTCATAACTTCAAATTCTTTCATAGATAGCCTCCTTGAAAAATCATTTAATACAAACCATTGCATCCATACTATGTCAACATATAAAGCTTATTAAACTGTGTATTCTCTTGATCATATATTTCTTCTATTAAGTTATTGACTTTATCAAAATAATCAGATAAGTTTTCACTATTAATGCGTCTATTTTCAAATGACAAGGTTCTTGTCAGTTCTCTCCATAATTTAGAAATACGTTTGAATTGAACTCCGATTTTCTCTAGTTGCTTTTCATGTAGCTTATGAGACATATTAATAAGTGTTTCTCCAAATTCTTTTCTGAAACAATAATTACTACCTGGCGTCATCATATCCCTCATGGTTATGCTATACAATGAGGCTAAACGTAGCTTTATTTCACTAGCTATCTTAGGATTTGAGAGTGATTGCTTTAGCTCATTATTTATTCTGATAATTTCTTGTAAATTACTTAGTCCAAACTTTATATCTTTGTAAGCATAGGCATTGTCAAGTATTGCTTCACTTCCGAAAAGCATAGTTTCACAAGTTGTCTTCATAGCATTCCGTAGAAGCTCATTACGATTATATGTTATCTCCTCTGCCTTGCTTGCTTCTATTTCTACTGTGAAATAAGAACGATTCACCTCTAGAGGAAATGTCTGGCTACTAATTGCCTGTTCAAAATCACTGATCTTAACTTTCTTAAGAGGTCTACTGCGTTTTTCTTTTAATTCAATATATAGATAGTCTTCATCAAAGTCATAACCACAAATCAAGGTACTTGAAATACAATGAACATCAAACTTCTTTTTAATTATATTAGGATTAAAAACATAACGAATATCAAAACGAGCTATAATTGGTTGTCCATTATCTATGTAATCTTTTATCTCAGATCGGATATCATCTGAAAAATGTTTATGTACATATTTAATTCCAAGAAAATCAAATAAATCTTGCTCTATTTCAAGTTTTGAACCTCCCAGTAGGCATAATTCCAAAGGATTATCTTCTTTTAATCTAAATTTAAATAATCCACAACCAATTACTCTACCTAAAACAAAAATATCATAGGAATCCAAGTTCAAGTTATTATATCCAAAATAATCACGCAAACTCGTTATACGACAATCAATAAAATCTTTATCTTTAGTCGTATTAAAATAATCAATTATATTTTTCATGACTTTCGTTATTATCCTCCTAAGTGACTTATTTGTTATCCA
>JAAYNY010000006.1 GCA_012520635.1 Clostridiales bacterium
CATCAAATAAATTTTCAAAGCCTTATTTTAAATATTTCTCTATATAATAAATCTCTCCATCGGTTGTAATCGTTATAGCTCCGGCATCATAAGTACCATATATTCGGCTATTAATTTCTTTTAGACCATTGACCACTTCAATATGGGGATGACCATATCTATTATTCTTCCCACATGATATAAGTGATACTTCCGGTTGAATGATCTGTAGAAATTCTTCTGTTGTAGAGTGTTTTGACCCATGGTGTGCAACCTTAAGAACATCATATTCAGTTTGCATAGATAACTTTTCCTTAATAACATTTTTATATACTAAGTCACTCTTGCCATTTATATAATTATCCCTATTAAGATATGAAATCAGTTCCTGCTCCCCTTTAGACTCTATATCTCCCGTTAGAAGCATATCAAACTCACCGTATTTAATACTAAGTACTGTGGAATTGTCATTATTAGAGGCAGACTTATATCCCACAGGTGGATGAAGGACAGACATATAAAAATCCCCTTCTAAAAACTCATCCCCCGCCACAATATATTCAAGATATATCTCATTTTCTCTAGCCAAATTCTCCAGCCTTTGATAGACCTCATCCTTCTCACTTATTTCAGGTAAAACCAAATGCTCTATAGCAATATCTTTATCACCTATAATCTCCAAAATTCCGCTAACATGATCCATATCCGTGTGGGTAACTATAGCATAATCCAGCCTATCTATTCCTTTATATAATAGATATGGTTTTATCCTATATATACCAACTTGATTTACACTAGAGCTTCCCCCATCAATTAGAATATTAGACCCTGATTGGGTCTCAATTATTATAGCTTCACCTTGACCCACATCAAGCATGGTTATAGAAAGACCCTCTCTGGTCTTGGGAGATACAAGTATCACCATGGCTATCACAAGAATTATTAGAAACTTCTTTTTTTCATATTTTCTTGCTACATATATAAATGCCAGTACCATTAACAAGTATATAATTATACTAAATGTATCTGGTCTGCCTATAGTTATTAGGTTTCTTGGCAAAGAACTTCCAATCCTACATACTAATTCATAGAAGCCTAATATATACTTTGCCCCTCCAGATAGAAACACCCCCAAGGGAAGATATATAAGTCCTCCTATACCTGCTGCCAATGATATTGTTATAAGAAGGGAAGTAAGTGGAAGCATTATAAGATTTATAATTATACTATAAAGGGGAAGTTGATAGAAATAATATAGTAGAAAGGGAAGGGTAAATACTTGTGCTGATATGCTTACATAGATACTCTTAACTACACTTTTCTTTGTGGGAAGCAAACTGTCAAGACAGGGTAGTATCAATGCAATCCCAAATACTGCACCAAATGATAATATGAATCCTAAATTAAATATCTCCATGGGGTTTTGAATAAGAATAAGAAAAGCACTTAGGGATAAGGCTGAAAGAAGGTCAAAGGTTTTTCCAATAAGTTTAGCAGTAACCATAACAATATACATAACAACTGCTCTATTGGTAGATACACTGAAGTTGGTGAATATACCATAACTATATACAAATCCTATAGAAAGAATAGTAGACGCTAGAAGGCCTAATTTTAATCTTTTTAGTAAAAAGTATATGGCAGCTCCAACTATAGATATATGAAGGCCAGATATGGCAAGAATATGGGAAATCCCATTTTCCTGGTAGAGTTCTTTTATTTCATCATCTAGCAGATACTTCTCACCTAGTACCATAGCCATAATTGCCCCTGCTTCCTTATCTGGAAGAACAGTTTCATATACTTTAGCAAGTTCAGCTTTTATTACATTTAAAATGTTGTGAAATTTTGAATATGTAGAATCTATAATAGTAATTTCTTCAGCTTTTAGCTTATAATCAATGTTTTGGATTTTATAATAGAGTTCTTCGTTAAAGCCACCGGGATTTGTATTAATAGAAAATTTCTGAATTGTACCTGAGACAGTTATTTTATTTCCCACAAGATATTCATTATTATCTTTAGTATTCAGTAGGATTTCTTCTACTAGGTAAGTACCTTTATCTAGCAAAGTTACCTGATTGTCTTTGAGATAATAAGAATTTCCCCAAGATTTCTTAACTACCCCAGCTATTTCACCTGTTAGGATGCAAGGAGCCTTTTCATCAAATGCAAAATCAAGATCAGGTTTTTTCATCCTATCTCCCATGGCCAGAAAGCCAAGAATTAGTAAGATAGGTAGGCACCATAGGAGGCCGTCCTTACTGTTAATATATCTTTTTACTAGACACATCAGAACATATACAATTAGCCAGCCTACAAGTGCCAAGATAAATATATATGGCAGGGGGATTTTATACCAAGCAAGAAGTATTCCTGCCATAAAAGTAGCAATCCCCCATAGGAAAGGTCTTTTTATCAATTCTTAAAACCTCCTCTCCCTTATTGATTGTCTTCACTTATTGAAAGGTTTCTTTCAAATAATACATCGAAAGATGTATTTCCAAAGGTCTCAACACTTTTACCATTTATTCTAAATTGAACTTTATTAATACCAGGAAGTTCCACCAATGAATTTACCACTGAATATATGGTAACCTCATCTGTTACATCAGGTAACTTCTCAAGGAATTTCTCATTAAAATCAACATAGCATATACTCTCTTTAGTTGATACATTAAGTAGTGTAGTACCATTTGGAATGCTTGCATATAATCCTATCTCCGTAGGACCATTTATAAGTTGATTTATAACAAGCTCCTCAATGGGTGCAGCACCTGTGTAGAATATATTTCTTGAAGTTACTTTTAATGAATCACCTGTCTCATTTGCAAAGTATAGTGTAACCTTATAATTGATTTCAGCTCCAGTATTTTCTATGAAAAATTCTGATGTCATAAGTCCTGTCTGGACTCCATTGGAATCAATTAGAAGCTGACCATTTACATTAAATAAGACAAAATCTATTCCTGGTATCTGACACATGGTCTTTACAACCGTAGCACGACATAAGACCTCAGGAATTTCTGATAGTTGACTATAATTGGTATCAAAATTAATAAGCAACTGATTATTAGTAATAGTAAAATCTTTAATGGTTACTTCTTCAGGAATAGCTCTCTTATATACCATGTTCTTAGGGTCACTTTGTAAGACTTGAAGCAGTTCTACAACCAACTCTTCCTTGGTCACACCATAAGGAGAATAGCCTTCACTGACAATACCTGACGTCTTACTATCCAAATAATAAATTAATTATTCATTTTTTGATTCATCTGTTTCATTACTGGTACTACAAGATGTTAGTAGCACAGTTATAAAAAGCAGTACTATACTAAATACTCGTTTCATATCTTTCCCCATTCTAAGAAAAATGCTTATTAAATCAAGATGTTTACTAGAGCTTTACAATTATGCTATATAGTTTAGAGGTATCCTTACATTAAATGTAGTACCTTCTCCATCATTACTATAAACTTTTATTGCACCGTGATGCATCTGGATTACATTTTTTGTTATTGCAAGTCCAAGTCCCGTACCTCCAGTTTCTCTAGATCTTGCTTTGTCTACCCTATAAAAACGCTCAAATATGAGATCTTGTACATCCTCAGGTATACCTATACCAGAATCTGACACCTTTATAAAGAAATATTTGTGGTCTGCATTTAATGATACCCTTACCCAGCCATCAATGACATTATATTTTATAGCATTTTCGATAAGATTTGATATGGCCAAGGATAATTTCACTTCATCCACTTCTGCCATTACTGGTCGAAAACTTTCGTATACCAACTCTACATTTTGCTTCTTTGCTATTGGGCTAAGTCTCTTTAATATTTGCTCCAGTAATTCATTTATATTAAGGACGCTTATATTCATATCATCAGCTGTTTTATCAAGTTTTACCAGAGAGAGAAGGTCATTAATAATCTTATTCTCCCTCTCTATCTCTTCACTAATGTCAACTAAGAATTCCTTATAAAGTTCAACAGGTGCATCTTCTTGCATAAGAAGTGAATCAGCCAAGACTTTTATTGAAGTTATGGGGGTCTTTAACTCATGGGATACGTTAGATACGAACTCCTGCCTAGTATTCTCAATCCTTTGCATACGAGATATCATTTTATTAAAAGAATCTGATATCTTTTCTATCTCACTATAGCCTTTAATTGATACTTCACCACCCATAAAACCATCGGTTATTCGGTCGATGGAATTAACCACTTGTGTTAATGGCTTTGTTAATTTACTTGAAAAATATATGGCAAATATTACCACAAATATGGTAATAGCCAGGGTGAATATAAGAGCCCTCTGCTCCATGCTATTCAAAACCCCCTGTATATCCCTGGTAGAGGAGTTCATAACAACAGCACCCACTACAACCTTTTGATTTTCGGTTGTAAGGGTGATTGGCTTCGTTAATATTAGATAGTGATTTTCTTTATCATGGACTCTACTGCTATTTCCATTAAAGCTTTGGATTACTTCTTTTGATACAAGATACTTATTACTATCATATAAGCCATAAGTGTCCTCTACTATATTTAGATTTCTATTGACAATTACTATCCTACCATTAAACACTTCAGCAACTCGGTTAATCTCAGCATCAATCTCAGGTACATCCACCAAGGTAAGGTAACCTGTAGGAATCATCTGATTAGACAACATAAATATTTGCTCTTGCATCTGACTAAACTTGTTGTTTATAGCCTTGTCTTCGTAATTGTTTAATAATATATAACCAAAGATATGTAGAGGAATAACCCCTATAATCACAAATGTTAATAGCATCTTTGATCTCATGCTACTTGTTCGTTTTAATTTATTACTGATTCTGGAAAAAATATCCTACACCCCATTTAGTATGTATATATTTTGGTTCACTTGGATTGCTTTCTATTTTTTCCCGTAGTCTTCTTATATGGACATCTACAGTCCTTACATCTCCGGGATAATCATAACCCCATACGATATTAAGCAGATTTTCTCGGCTATATACCTTATTAGGATTAAGTACCATTAGTTCAAGCAAGTCAAATTCTTTTACTGTAAGGTTTACCTCTTTTTCTGCTATATATACTCTTCTATTCTCACAATCAATCTTCATATCATCAATGTTAATTGTCTTAGATTTATTATCAGAAGTAGTATTCTTAGCACTACGGCGTATAATAGCTTTAATTCTTGCTTTAACTTCAAGAATATTAAAGGGTTTTGTTATATAATCGTCCGCTCCATATTCAAGACCAAGAATCTTATCCATATCATCGTCTTTTGCTGTAAGCATTATAATAGGCATAGAAGAAAACTCACGAATCTGCTGGCAAACCTCAAATCCTGTTAATTTTGGCAACATTACGTCAAGTAGTACTACGTCATATTCCTTCTTTTTTGTTGCTTCAAGTGCCTCCTCGCCATCATATGCACAATCCACTTCCATACCATCTTGCTCTAAGCTAAAGCGTATTCCTTTAACAATTAATTTCTCATCATCAACAACAAGCACTTTCTTTGCCATATATACACCTCATTCTTTATATGATTAACAAGTTACAATTTCCAATAATTAAGGAGTCTTTCCAAGTGTTATTTCATCTTCAATCTGGGCAAACAAGCCCTCTTTAATGCCTGGTACATTCATCAAGTCCCTTATGTCTTTAAATTCACCATTCTTCTTTCGATACTCTACTATACTTTTTGCCTTTGCCTCTCCAATACCAGTAAGGGTCATAAGTTCTGCCTCATCTGCCTTATTAATATTTACCTTAGAGCCTCTTTCATCATTACCCTCATCCCCATCACCAGATATATAATCGGATAGGGACAGGTCTTTTAGTTCATCCTTTGTAGGTATATAAATCCTCTGCCCATCCTCTACAAGACTGGCTTGATTTATATAATCACCAGCAGCATCACTAGTTAAGCCTCCTGCTAAAACAATCAAATCTTTCAACCTACTTCCAGATTCAACCTCATATACATCCGGCTTTACTACTGCTCCACATAAATGAACATAGATATGCTCTTCAACTGAATCAAGCTGGATCCACAAGGTTTGATCAGCATTATCTTGGTCATTATTTTGATTAGTATTGCTTTGATTATCCTTCTGCTTGCTATCATTTTCTTGGGAAATAAGTAGAATTTCCTGTCCTTGATTCTCCTTGTAAGAACAGCTATAAAAAACCCCTGCTATAATAATAAATAAGCCGGAAGCTAAAATTGGAATATATTTATTTTTCTTCATCATCATCTTCCTTTTCATATAATTAAATTTTCTAATGAAATTAAGAAGACTTAAAAGTACCCTCTATACTTTATTACGATGATATATTCATTTTACATAAACTAAAGAATTAATACAATAGGCATTTCAACTAATATAGAGATATTTTCTGTTACTATTTCCACTTGAAGGTGATAATTCCGATTATGATAATAGCAATCCCAATGAGTTTACGCCATTGGAACTCTACCTTCTCAGCTCCGAATATGCCAAAGAGTTCAATTATATAGGCAATAAGCATCTGTGCTGTAATTATAAACATGTTTGCTCTTGCAGGCCCTAAAGCATCCACACTTTTTATTACGGTATAGGTAATCAGAGCTCCTATAACCCCACCAAGTAGCATGTATTTATTATCAATCTTAAATAATGCCAAAAAGCTTCCTTCCCGACCGGTTACAAACCATGTTCCCAAGCATACAATAAGAGCACTAAGCTGAACAAAGCTAGCACACACCCATATACTAGTTTGCTTGGTAACCCCTGTATTAAATACTCCTTGAATACTCATTAAAGCTCCGGATATAATCGCTATTATGAAACCCAACATACTCCTACCAAACCTTTCGTTTATTCCTTAATAAAAATTCACCTACAAAACATCGGACTTCCTTTCTTAATATTTCCAGAATTGCTTCCTTCTATTCAAGAAAAAGATAGGGGGACGAAAAAAGACAGGGGGACGTTTCCATCGTCTTATTGTGCACAATAAGACGATGGAAACGTCCCCCTGTCTTTTTTACATAGATTCTTTTAGTATCTGAATCATCTTATCTATATGTTTTTTCTCTAGAATTAAAGGTGGCAAGAAACGTATGACATTGCTTCCAGCTGATATAAGAATTAGACCCCTATCCAAGGCTTTAGCAATAATATCTTTTACGGGGATACTAAATTCTAATCCCTGCATTAATCCCATGCCCCTATGTTCTTTAATTATGTCATAATCTTTGGCAAGGCTATTTAATTGCTCTGACAGATACTTGCCCATAACCTTAACGTTATCAAGTATATTTTTGCTATCAATTATATCAAACACCTTGCTTACAGCAGTTGTTACTAGGGGATTTCCACCATAGGTTGTTCCATGATCTCCAGGTTCGAATGCAGCTGCCACTGATTCCACTGCCGCAAATGCTCCCACCGGTACACCGCAACCTAAGGCTTTTGCACAAGTGATTATATCAGGTTTCACTTGGTAAGATTGATAAGCAAACATGCTACCTGTTCTACCCATACCACATTGGATTTCGTCAAAGATTAGTAATAGTCCTTCCTTATCACAAAGTTCTCTTACTCCCTTGATGAACTCGGAAGATGAAGGGTTGATTCCCCCTTCCCCTTGTACTGGCTCCATGATGACTGCACATGTATTATTTATCAAGGCTTTCACACTATCAAGGTCATTAAACTGTGCAAACTTCACTCCGCCTATTAGAGGCTCAAATGCTTCTCTGTATTTCTTGGTTCCTGTTACACTTAAGGCACCCATACTTCTACCATGGAAAGCATGATCCATTGAGATTATCTCTCCGCCACTATTTCCTGTCTTTTTATAGTGGTATTTTCTTGCTAGTTTTATTGCTCCCTCTACAGCTTCGGTTCCACTATTAGTAAAGAAAACACGATCCATGGCTGACGCCTTAGCTAGCTTTTTAGCAGCCATAACCGTAGGTTCACTATAAAACAAATTGGAAGTATGCAATAGAAGATCCACTTGTTCCTTTAATGCCATGTTATAATCTTGATCATTATAACCAAGTGCAAATACTCCAATTCCTGAAGTAAAGTCAAGATACTCTTTGCCATTAATATCATAAAGGTACATATCCTTACCATGGTCTAGCACTATGGGATATCTATTATAGGTATGCATTAGTACTTTATCTGCATCGTGAATGACCTGCTTTACATTATCCATTATTCCACATCCTCCCCTTAAGATTAAAGTCAAATAATACTATAGACTTTCATTTTCAAATAGATTTTCTTTCTGTATGATTGCTGTTCCTATACCCTTGTTGGTAAAGAATTCTAGTAAGAGACAGTGAGCCATCCTTCCATCTAAGATATGGACTCTGGATACACCATTTCTTACTGCATCAACACAATTTTTAAGTTTTGGTAGCATACCACCACCTATATAGCCACTATCTAATAGTTGATCTGCTTTATCAAGTGTAAGTACTGAGATAAGACTATTCTTATCATCAGGATTAGCATATACCCCTTCAATATCAGTAAGAAATACAAGTTTCTCTGCTCCGATAGCTGTAGCCACTGCACAGGCTACATCATCAGCATTTATATTATAATTGTTATAATTATCATCTAGTCCTATAGGGGCAATAACTGGTACAAAATCATTATCTATGAGAGTATTTATAAGTTCCACATTAACTTCTTTGATATTACCAACCTGCCCTATATCCTTTCCAGATACAAGTTTCTTTTCAACTTTTAGAGTTGCTCCGTCCTTTCCGCTTATACCTACTGCCTTTACTCCAAGTTTTTCTACCATTTGGACCAGGCCTTTATTAACCTTACCCAGAACCATTTCAGCAATCTCCATGGTCTTTTCGTCAGTAACTCGAAGTCCTTCTACAAATGTAGACTTATGTCCTAGTTTTTCCAACCATTTGCTTATTTCTTTTCCCCCACCATGAACTATAATAGGCTTCATTCCTACAAGTTTGAGCAAGGCTACATCTTTTATGACATTCAATTGAAGATTCTCATCTAACATGGCACTTCCGCCGTATTTTACCACAACCTTTTTATTATTAAATTTTTGTATATATGGTAAAGCTTCTATAAGCGTCTCTGCCTTAAGTAATATTTGATCCATGTATTCCATCTTTTTGATTCCTTTCAAGTTGATACTATTTATTAAAATAAATGAAACTTATTATGAACGATAATCTGCATTGATTTTCACATAATCATAGGAAAAGTCGCATCCCCATGCAGTAGCTTCTTCTGAGCCTTGCTTAATATCGACGATAGCCTTTACTTCCTTGTCTAAAAGGATATTAGTTGCTAATTCCTCAGAAAAATCCGTTGCCATTCCATTTTCAACTAATTTAAGGCTTGCATCAGCATTTTCCAGATAGAGATCAACTTTATCAGGATCAAAATCTGCACCGGAGTATCCCATAGCACACAGTATTCTTCCCCAATTTGCATCATTTCCAAAGATGGCAGTCTTAACCAGGTTAGAGCTTATAATAGATTTACTTAAAACAACTGCATCATCCCAGGTCTTAGTTCCCTTTACTGTAACTTCAAACAATTTAGTAGCACCTTCACCGTCTGCAGCTATCATTTTTGATAAGCTACTTGTTACTATATTAAGTGCTTTACAAAACTTATCATAAGCTTGATTTTTCTCACTTATCTCAGTATTGCCTGCCATACCATTTGCAAGTACAAGCAAAGAATCATTGGTACTAGTATCTCTGTCTACAGAAATCATGTTAAAGGAATGCTTAACATCTTTACTAACTGCTTCTTGTAATAATTCTTTACTTATGGCTATGTCTGTTGTTAGAACGCAAATAAGTGTTGCCATATTAGGATGAATCATGCCAGACCCTTTAGCCATAGCTCCTATGGTTATATCTTTACCATCAATACTAAATGTAATGGCACATTCCTTTGAATAGCTATCAGTAGTCATAATAGCCTCTGCCGCCATGGTTCCTCCATCAAGTGATCCATCTAGCTCCTTAACAAGCTTTGGTATATTTTCAGTAATTAAATCTATAGGAAGTTGCTTTCCAATAACACCTGTTGAAGCTGTGTATACTGCTTCAAGGGGCAACCCTAACTCTTTCGATACCCCCTGAGCCATAAGAAGATTATTCTTATCACCTTCTTGACCAGTACATGCATTTGCCACACCGCTATTTATTACAATGGCTTGTATAAAGTCACTTTCTTTAGTCAACTGTATATCCCACTTAACAGGTGCTGCTTTTACAATATTTGTTGTAAATGTACCTGCTCCTTTAGCGGGGACAGATGAATATACAAGTGCCATATCCTTACGTTTCTTTTTTATTCCTGCATAAATTCCAGCTGCGCTGTATCCCTTAGCTGCTGTTACACCGCCCTTAATAAGTTTCATATGATTCCTCCATTCCTATCTGCTCTTTTAAGCCTTAAATATAAATTGTTTATAATTATACATCCAAACTAAAATTTATGCAATCGTTTTTTTAATTATTTTATTCTTATTCCATAAGAAAGTAATTTCTCATGAATCTTTGCTATTGGAAAACCAACAATATTATAATAATCTCCGTGAATTTCCCTTATATATATGCCAAATCCCCCTTGAATTCCATAGGCTCCTGCCTTATCCATAGGTTCCCCTGTATCAACATAATCCTCAATTTGCTGACTGGTAAGGGGCTGCACTATTACCTGAGTGCTTACATCGAATGTAATTATCTCATCTTCACTACAAGTAGTTAGATCTCTTATAATAATGCAAACACCAGTCTTCACTTCATGAGCATCACCTGAAAGGGAGTTTAAAATTTTTATGGCATCATTTCGATCCTTAGGTTTCCCCAAAGCTTGTCCCTTATGAAATACCATGGTATCCGCACCTATTATTATTAATTTCTTCTTATCTTTAAAGTCCTTCTCCTTAATCCTACTGGCTACATCCTTTGCCTTTAATGATGCTAAGGCTATAACCATATCTGAAGGGGAGGTCTCAGAGACAACCTCCAAAACATGGGATGGTATGGTTTCATATGGAATACCCATACGCTCCAGTATTTCTTTTCTTCTTGGTGATTCCGATGCTAGTATAATACTATACATTTTTTCTCCTTTCAGTTCATAAAATTTCTTAAATTACGGGTGAACGCTAAAAGATTGCATTCACCCGTTTTTATATACACTATAATATTATTTTGGAAGGTATTTACCTAGAAATTCCCCTACTCTTTTCTCATAGGCAGATTTATTGGTCTCACAGCTAGCTGCATGGCCTGCCCCAGCCACCAGATAGATAGCCTTTTTGTCTCTTTTTATGTCATACATCTGCCTAGACATCTTGGTAGGTACATAGGAATCTTTTTTTCCGTGAATAAATAAAATAGGAGTATTTGTCTTCTTCACTACACTTATGGGCGACACCTTACCATACCAAAAGCCAGCTCTTATATAAGTTATTAGACTTTCTAAGGGTATCAAAAACTGTGGCAGATGATAATAATGCTTAATTTGATGCTTAAGTAAATCCCTTAAGTCCGAATAAGAACAATCAGCAATAGTAGCAAACACTCTATTATCTATTTCAAGATGTAACAAAACTGTAGCTCCACCCATTGATTCTCCATGGGTGACTATCTTGCAATCACTTCCATAAGTATTAATGCACCAATCTACTATCTTCTTTAAATCATACTTTTCATAGTAACCCATGGATGTATGTGCTTTACCACTTAATCCATGATTCCTATGATCATATATGAGAACATTATAACCTAGCTTTAAGAACATTTCTGCATATATTAGGGATTTGTATTTTCCATGGGAAAAACCATGGCACAATATAGCTGTCTTATTATCAGGTAAACCTGACTCCAATAATTCACAGGATAAATTATAGCCATAATCTGAATATATCATGAACTTCTTCTTTTTTGTGTTTTTATAGGTCTCTTCACAAAACCTTCCTAGCTTAACCCCCATCTTATATTCTCTTTTAGTGGAAACCTTCCTGGGTCTAAGTATCAAGTCAGAGAGTGCTATTAAGATCCCTCCAACCCAGAATAATAATTTCTTTAACATACTAAGCCTCCATCTTATCTGATATGAAAATCATCTCCAGGAATAGATAAATTATTCTTT
Organism: Clostridiales bacterium; assembly: GCA_012520635.1. Classification (GTDB taxonomy): domain Bacteria; phylum Bacillota; class Clostridia; order Lachnospirales; family Lachnospiraceae; genus Mobilitalea. The sequence continues at coordinate 12,146 of JAAYNY010000006.1, forward strand.
TAAGCTTGATTTTCAGGATGAAAACCCTCGAATATAAACCAATCAAAATCTTCCTTATTATCGTTAAAAACATTTTGTGATTTTATGGTCCATGCTGCCGTCTTAGTCTTATAAAGCCTCCTGCAAATATTAAAGGAAAGTCCCTTCTTATACTTATGATGATAAGCAATAAAATCCGGTTTAGTAAGAAAGTTAAATAATAAATGTTTTAATATAAAGTACTGCATCTTACTACCTTCAATCTTTTCTTTATTAAAGTCAGTGGATAACTGCCCCCTTACAATCTGGGGAAAATGTTTCTTATACCATACAAGTCCAAAGGGATTAAATGACTCTATACAATAGAGGCCATCATATCTCTTAAGGACCTTTGAAGCCGCGCCACATGTATCCCCCGGTTTCCAGAGTATCTTTAGTTCTACGATAAGTGGAACTTTACCAGCAACCAAAGCAAGAACCTCTTCTAATGATGGTATTCTTTCTTGAGATTTAAATAATCTATACTCTTTTAAATCCTCATATTCTAAATCTGATATCTTCTTATCCACTCCGCAAGATCTTTTTAGGTCATAATCATGATGAACAACAGCCACCTTATCTTTGGTTATCTGAACATCAAGCTCAATTCCATACCCCTCTTCTACAGCCTTCTTAAATGATAACAAGGAGTTTTCCGGTGCCTCTGATTTATTATTGTGTAGACCTCTATGGGCATAAAACCAGCCATCAAAATTATCAAGTCTAGGATTTTTACTAAGCTTAGGCATAATTATAAGCAAGTAAAGTAAAACAAGAATTAAAATCAATATAATTACATTCAATAACATTTTATTATCTCCTTATATATTGGCTTCTTTTTGCTTTCTAACTTTAGATGGCTTTGAATCTCCATGTTTTACAAATAGCATGGTTGCAAGGGAAGCTAGAGAAAATATTACTGCATAAGGAAAGAGAATCTCATACCCTATCTTCTCCATAAGGAAGCCAGAAAAAATCGGAGTTATAATCTGGGCGGCCATAGAACAAGTATAATAGTAACCTGTATACTTACCTGTATCAGAGTTTCTACACATCTCAACCACCATAGGATAGGAATTAACATTGATTGAAGCCCAGCCTATTCCAGTAAATGCAAATACCACATTTATTAAGGGTGATGGCTGACTGAATAAAGTTCCACATAAATATGATAAGGTTAATATTATGATTCCTCCGATAATAGTCTTCTTTCTTCCAATCTTACTAGAGATAATACCAATAGGGATGTAACTAATTAAAGCCGCTCCAAAAGCTACCATCAAAGGTAAGGTGTATGTACCACCACCAAGACCCCACACTTTATCTGCATATCTAGAAAATGCGGTCTTAACAGCATTATAGGCAAAAAACCACAGGAAAATAGATGCAAGAATGAATATAAAACTCCGCCTTACATCAGCAGACATTTCCTCATTTGATCCAATATCATCTGTGGCAGTTTCTTCATCTATATCAAATTCCTTCTCTTCTTCTCTTGCCTTTTCCCTAAGTTTATTCTCTTTGATTGTAGTCATTAAGAATATTACTGAAAGAAGCATTATAGCAACTACACTTATAAATACTGGTAAATTAATACTTCCATCATCCTTATATAGAAAAAGGGTCATAACTAAAGCATATATACCACCTAATGTACCCATAAAATTAATAATAGCATTTGCTTTACTTCTTAGTGGTTTAGGAGTCACATCAGGAATAAGAGCCACAGCCGGGGATCTATAAGAAGCCATAGCCACTAATACAATAGCAAGAGCTATCATAAATAAAATAATATTTCCTTGATAGTCTGCTATTGGTAATAGAATAATGAATACAGATGCTAGTAAAGTACCTATAATTATAAAAGGCATCCTTCTACCAATAGGGGTTCTTACCTTATCAGACAGGGCTCCCAATAAGGGAAGGAGAAATAAAGCTAGAACATTATCTATAGCCATAATTGCTCCTACCACAGTTTCACCAAGACCAAAGGTTCCCTCTAGCATCTTAGGTATAACACCCTCATATAACTCCCAAAATGCACAGATAGATAAAAAAGCAAATCCCACAAAAAATGTCCGTTTGTAATTGAGCTTCATACATTTCCTCCTATTATCTTTCTAGTTATTATGATTGACAAATACATATGTTCCAACTCCGACTGCTATAGTCAGATTCAAGGAATCCACATCAGGGGACTGGGGTATCATAATACTTGTCCCAACATTAAGAAATGAATCATCAAGACCTGTCCCTTCATTTCCAAAAACCAAGGAAAACAGTTTGGACTTAGGACAATCATTTAAACTTAAGGTCTCCTTCTCATTAAGCATAAAAGTATAAATATCATGTTCTCTATATTGATTAGCATATTCATCAAATGACATAAACAACTGGAAATTAAGCTTAAATAAGGCCCCCATTGAAGCTCTCACAGTCTTTGGGTTAAAGATATCTGCCCCAGGTAAAATTATTGCTATATCATAAATACCAAATCCTACTATAGTCCGTATAATTGTCCCTAAGTTACCCATGTTGCTAGGATTAACTAGTACAACATGAGGCTTGTCCCCAGAAAGCTTACATTCATATTTGCCAAAGATTCCTATGACATAGCAGTTTTCTTTATCACTTAATTTATTAATAAGCTTGTTGTTTACCTCAAGTGATATCCCACGCCCCTTACATAGTTTAGTAAGGTTTTCTATATCTGTATAATCAGAATGAACCAGAACCTTCCACACCTTGTCAGGCTCATTTTCTATAAGCTCATAGGTTGGAAATGCACCCAGTGTATAGGAATAAAGCTCCTTCTTTTTATAGGGCTTTATCTGAATCTGCTCACAGGCTTTCTTCTTATCTATATACTCCATGGAATATTTCCTTTCTTACAATTATAATTAATATATAACCTTGATACCCTCAGAAGTAGCGGTTTCTCTGATAAATGATGAGGCTTCCACATATTCTTCATGGGTATTAAGATGCTCTACGAATACTGGTATATCCTCTCCCAACTTATCTATAAGACGAATAATCTTTCTATAGTTAAGCTTTCCTTTACCAGGCATAACTTCTCTAATCTCACATGGATAGGTTTTTTCCATAATTACATCTTTTGCATGGATACTTTTGGTATAAGGGCCAAGTTTACTAAAGCACTCCTCAAGGAAATCATCACTTTTTAGGAATAGCCTTGGATTATTCATCATATTGGTAAAATCAAGATGAACAGCAAAGGCCTTTCTATCAATATCTTCTATAAGCTTCAGATAAGAATCCGGTGAATCCGGTATCATCCAAGGCATAGGTTCAAGGGTATAAAATGTACGCTTAGGATTTACACTATCTATGATTTCTCTAGTTGTATCAACTATAAGTGCATATACATCCTCATCATAATTTTCCTTATAAAACCCATCCCACACCTCTCCTCTAGAGCCTGATATATTCACACAACAATTAGCACCAAACTCCTCAGCCAGCATAAGCCTTTCCTTACAATATTCTATATTACTTTTTGCTTCATTTTCATCAAGGGATATAGGATTTCTCCATATCCCAACCTCACCTATAACAATATTATTCTCTTTAGCACATTCTAAGTAAGCTCTCTTTTCCTCTATAGATGATTCATATCCCACAGGTACATGAACTGCTCCGTATTTTAATTCTTTAACCCTAAGTAACCATTCCTCAGGATTATTATATTCTTTTTTTATCTCTCCACCAATTCTCATATTAGCCTCCTGATATTCAAGTTAATAAGTTTTTAGTCATATTTAACATTTCTATTATTTCTATAATTTTCATTCTAATCAATATTTTATATTATTACATTATTATAAGCAAGGGATTAGATAAAGTAGACATACATTTATAAGAAGCTTTACAATTCAATAAATTTTACCTTATAATTAATATTATTTGATCCCACTCAACATAAATTGTTATATACATGCCTTGCAGCAATTAAAATACTATGGTAATATATTTTATTGCTGTCAGATATGGATTTTATTCTACAATAATCATAAGAGAAGGGAAATAACTATGGATTTTATAACTCAGATACTCCTTGCCTTTTGCCTGGCTACAGACGCATTTGCCGTATCAATTACCAATGGAATGTGTGGTAGTAAAATAAACAAGAAGAATATATTGGCCACTGCCTTAACCTTTGGTGCCTTTCAAGGTATCATGCCAGTATTGGGATATGTTTTAGGCAAGACATGTACTGATATAATTTCGAAATACCAACATTATATTGCTTTATTCTTACTGGTTGCTATAGGATTAAATATGACTATAGAAGCCATCAAAGAACATAAGCACCCTGAAAATGCCTGTAGCTCAAAAAACATTTTCTCCCCGACAAATCTTATAATCCAAGGTGTTGCCACCAGTATTGATGCACTAGCTGTAGGCGTTAGTTTGGTAGGATTTAATGTTAGTATTCCATTAATTGCCCTCTTAATAGGAATCGTAACCTTTTTATGCTGCGGATTTGGTGTATACATTGGACGGAAATTTGGCATATTGTTAGGTATACGTGCAAAACTTGGAGGTGGAGTTCTTTTAATTCTTATTGGAGCTAAGATTTTCATTGAAAATATGTAATAGATGTTACCATATATTAATTAATACCAAAGGAAAGGATAAAGCCCATGAAAACACTTTATGTAACCGATTTAGATGGTACTCTTCTTAATCCTAAAGCGGAGCTAACAAAGAATGCAACAGATATTATAAACGATTTTATTTCCAGAGGGGGGTTATTTACTGTAGCTACTGCCAGAAGCATAGCCTCAGTCAAATATATAATAAAAGATCTTAATCTTACCCTGCCTATTGTTTTAATGAATGGGGTCTGCATCTATGATCTAGCAAAACAGGAATATATTAAGATTGAAAGCTTTAGCAAGGAAAATGCTAAGATCCTAATTGAAATAATAGAAGAGAATAATCTAAAGGGATTCTTATATACTCTAGCAGATGGGCAATTGGCTACATATTATGAAGACCTAAACAACAAGGCACTGAAAGGCTTCTACCAAGAGCGGGTTGATAGATATAACAAACCATTTACCCATGTAGATAATTTTACAAAGTGTATTGATGAGCCTATTATATATTTTACACTTATGGATTCTAAAGAAAAATTAGAAGAACTAAATCAAATGGTTGAAAAGCTACCTAATATTAACAGTGTATTCTACAAAGATAATTACTCTAAGGACATGTGGTATCTTGAAATATTCTCAGAACAAGCCTCAAAATATCATGCTGTCAAATTTCTTCGTGAATATCTTAAGGTAGATGAAATTATTGGTTTTGGTGATAATCAAAATGATATACCATTATTTGATGCTTGTGATAAGGGATGCGCTGTAGCTAATGCAGTAGAGGGTCTTAAACATAAAGCTGATGATGTAATTAGAGCAAATACCGAGGACGGTGTAGCCCTATGGCTACAGAAAAATGTTAAATAAAGCATTCAAAACAACTAAAAGGAGCTGTTTTTCAACAGCTCCATATTTTTAGCTTCTCATTTTATAACATAGGAACGCCTCTTCTTTCAGCCTCCTCTAACATTTCATCAGGCCATACAGATGCCTGAACCTCCCCTATATGAGCTTTATGCAGGTAGAACATACAAATCCTTGACTGTCCAATACCACCGCCCACAGTATATGGAAGTTCCTTATTAAGCAGTGCCTTTTGGAATGGAAGTTCTGCCCTATCCATGCAACCACTTAGCTCTAACTGTTCTCTAAGAGAATCTTCATCTACACGAATACCCATGGATGACAATTCCAAAGCTATATCTAGTAAAGGATAATATACAATAATATCTCCATTCAACTTCCAATCGTCATAGTCAGGTGCTCTTCCATCATGGGGTTTTCCTGAAGCCAGCACTCCACCAATCTGCATAATAAATACTGCACCTTTTTCCTTGGCAATCTCATACTCTCTCTCCTTTGGAGTAAGATTAGGATATTTGTCTTCTAACTCCTGAGATGTAATAAAATGAATATGTTCAGGAAGAAGAATATCAGTATGAGGATATTTGTCAGAAATAAATTCCTCAGTATTTTTTAAAGCTTTATATACCTTATTAACAATCTTTTTTAATGTTTCTTCATTTCTGTCACTCTTATTAATAATTAATTCCCAATCCCA
>JAAYNY010000065.1 GCA_012520635.1 Clostridiales bacterium
AAAATTTATAAAGCTACTAAAAAGAAGGAAACATTACGCACTTTTTAAAAGTTAAAGAAACTCTGAAACGCCATATTTATAAGGGTGTTCCAGAGTTTTGTCTTCTTACAACTGTCAAAGAGAGGATATTGTCAACGAAAAATTTATGGTGTCAGGTACAGGTGTCAAAAGTTTAAACAAAATGTGAACGGTGTCAGGCACCTGTGTCAAAATATGAACGGTGTCAGGCACCTTTGTCAAAATCGTTGACAATATATTACTAGATTGTTAATATTATGGAGGCGTATAATATTTTAACAAAGGAGGACAACCAGTGAAAACTAACACATTGGTTAAAGGAAAAAAGGTTTTAAATGATATACAAAACATGAAGACTATAGGGGAACTTATTGATTATATTCCCAAAAAGCATATTCAAAGGATAGCTTTTGCAATTCTTATTCTATGGACTTGTTCGCCAATTTTTGTGATGATATATGGCTCATTTGCCAGATTATATGATGATCCTGATTGGTTAAGCAAGTTAAACCAAATGTATAAAATGACTATCAATTGGTATAGGATTCTTCTTCAACTTGGCTTGTCCGGTTGCCTAATTGGTCTCCTTGCATTCCTTAAGAGCTTAAAAAATGCAAAAAAAGATGAATTTCATGCTAAAACATATATTAAGGAAAGACTAATAAAATTCAGCTTACTCTCAATGCTTATTTGGAGCTTCCTATCATTTCTTTTTTCTGATAATTTAGCTTTATCATTATTTGGTGGAGAATTTAAGAAAGAAGGTTTTGCTACATTTGTTGCCGTAGCTGGAATATTTAGCTGTGCCTACATAATTAAAGATGAAAAGTATAGCAAATGGATTATAGAGCTTTTTACAGCTGTAACTGTATTACAGTCCATTCTAATGCTTATTAATGTAGACGCTATAAATAAACAGCTTGGATTTTCTGATAATGCTTCCGTTTACCTTAATATTAACCATTTCGCATACATTCTATGTATGGCTGCAATGAGTGCTCTACTTCTTTATGAAAATGAAAGCAAATCAAAATTAAGAACCTTTGGCCGTTTACTTATGTTCGCTATAATTATAGCCGCACTAGTAAGAAACAGATCACTTGGACCATACCTTGCTACTTTATGTGCCATCATAAGTAGTATAATCCTAGCCATATGGCTTAATAAAAGTCGATTACGTAAATTGATTATAGCTTTAGTGGTTTTTTTCCTAGTAACATTTATAATGAATCTATCTGATGGTCACCTATATATCGACCTAAAAATATTTGGTTTTGAGCTATTTCAACTTATTGAAGGAAGTGAAGATTTGTCACATATCGGTTCTGGTAGATGGGAATTATGGGGGCAAGGTTTACAGTATATGTCCGAAAGACCAATACTGGGTTGTGGTCCTGGCCTCTTATCTGACTTGTATTTTACCGAATCAGGAAATGCTAACAGACCCCATAACGAGTTTATCGAATATGCGGCAACTATAGGTATACCAGGTGTTTTATTTTATATATCAGCCCTATTTATTTACTTAAAGAAAATCATTAAAAAAAGAAGAGAATTATCTTCTTTTAGTATTGGTTTACTTTGTATAGTTATAGCCTACTTGGTTTCATCATTATTTGGTGTAGTAATCTATAATGTAAGCCCTTACTTTTTCATGTTCTTTGGTCTTTCTATAGGAGTATTAAGGTGTCAGGTACCGGTGTCAAAATAATGAACATTCTGTAAACGGTGCCTGGCACCGATTTTAAAAGTGCCTGGCACCGGTTTTAAAAGTGTCAGGCACCTGTGTCATTTACATTATATCTTTCATCTGCTCATGTAGTGGTTTTCTTACTTTTTTTCTTGTAACTTCTACAAGGCCTAAAGCTGTCATATCTACTAAGGTGGTCTTTGTTGGATCTTTTTTTAGATGTTCTTCAAATTCCTCCATCAACCTATCCTTGTTCTTTTGAAGAGCCATATCAATAAAGTCAATAATAATTATCCCACTTAGATTGCGAAGCCTTATCTGCTTTGCTATTTCCTTAGCAGCCTCCAAATTAACCTTAAGAAATGTATCCTGAACTTTCTTTTTTCCTGCTACTGCCTTACCAGTATTTACATCAATTACTGTAAGGGCTTCCGTAGGCTGTATAACTAAGGTTCCTCCTGATTTTAACCAGACATGAGCTTTTATGGCATCATCTAATTTGCTTTTTATGCCATATAGAGATGAAAGGCTAAGATTGTCATCCTTATAAAGTCTTAGTTTGTCCTTATCTTCTGGTTGATGTTTGATAAGATATTCCTTTATAATCTCATAAAGTTCTTCATCGTCAGTTAAAAATTCATCTACCCTATCTGAATATCCATCTCTTATATCCCGCAAATATCCTGGTGGAGTCCTATATAATAAGGAAAATCTATTTTTATGAACACCATATTCCCTAATATCCCTATATATTTCTATTAGGTTATTGATTTCATTAATAATAATATGGTCATCCATATATGCTGCATTAGTTCTTATAATAAAGCCGTATTCCTTACATGCAAATGCTTTAACTAAATTTCTCAGTCTGCTTCTCTCATCTTGATCATCTATCTTGGCGGATACACCTACAATAGACTTGCCATAAGTAAGGGCAACAAACTTTCCTGTTAAGTTAATATTTGAGCTAACAACAGGAGCTTTTGTCTTAATATCTTCCTTGGTGACCTGTACTATAAGCTCATCTCCCATCTTTAGCTTGTATTCTTTCAATTCAGGCTCTTCGCCATTATCATCAAGACCTGTCCTAGATGGTTGATTGGCCATTATGGGGTATCGGTTTTCTGACATTGAATAATAACATATCCTGCCATCTGCAATCTCAACAAAAGCAGCATTAATATTCTTTACAATGTTCTTAACCTTCCCCAGGTAAATATTTCCAAGAATATCATCTTCTTTTGCAGGACTTAAAGACACTTGTACCATTTCCATTCCATCAAAAAATGATGAAATGATTGTGTCCTTATATTTTGTTATTACTAAATTATGATTCATTAATGAAACCCCCTGTTTATTTCTCCAACTTATCAAGAGAAATCAGTTTTTTTGTCTTATCATCTCTAGTGTACATCTCCAACCTATGAACCTGCCATGCATGTGGGTTGTAGTCAATATTAATATAACTACTAAATGCTTCCATAACCAGTTCAGGCTTTAGATTTGACACACTACCTGTATCAAGCTGCAGATATACCTTTATATCATTATCATAAATATCCGCCACACTTTCAGTGTCTGCAAAATAGCTTTGATTATTGTCAATCCTATGAGTCACATCACTTAATGCAGACTTAAGTTTATCCTTATATTCTATCTCATCAAATGCTACTAGCGTAACCATTGGCTTAATATCAACCAACTTTTCACTTTTCTTAGTTTTTTTATTGATCATTATCTCTGGGCTATTTATAAATTCTAAAAAGGTCTCACAAAAGTCCTCCCTACTGCTTATCTTAGCTCCCAGGGAATAAGAATCCTTTAAAGAAATCAAATAATCACTTGAGGATACTAAGGACATGGCAGTAACATTCTTCTCATTTTCACCCGGTTCCTTTAATATATGATATCCTATTACTTGAAATCCGTCTGCCATTACCTCATTAATTCTCTTTACCATAATCTCAGGAGACTGGCCGGATATAAGTCCAATGTCCATATACTCCCCATCACTGGTTAACCCCAGACCCAAAGGGGATGCAAAGGACATAACTTGATGAGGATTATATCCTTTGGTATATTCACTATCAAACTCAGCTCTTCTAAATGCCTTTTGAAAATATCTCATAACATCTAAGTGACCAATGAATTTCATTTCACCAAATTTTTTGAATTTTATTCTTACTTTCATTAGTTACCTCCTTCAGCCAAGAAGCAAACTCCACCGCCAAATGACTTGGCACCGCAGTTGTAACATAACTCTCTGCAATTAGGAGTTACCTTTACATCCTTAGCTCTCTTATATTCACGAAGTAAGAAGGCCTTACTTACACCTACATCAATAAAGTCCCAAGGGAATATCTCATCCTCCTTACGTTCTCTACTGTTGTAGAATTCCATAGAAATATGATTATCTTCAAAGGCTTTAAGCCATTTTTCATAATTAAAGTGCTCTCCCCAAGAATCATATAGGCAACCTGATTTATAAGCATCATAAATAACCTTACTTAATCTACGATCTCCTCTAGCAAGAACACCTTCAAGTTCACTAAGCTCAGCTTCATGCCAATTATACTTAATACTCTTTCTATTAAGTTGCTCATTTATCTTACTTCTTAAATATTTTTGTTTTTCTAAATACTCCTTAGGTGTATCCATCCTGCACCACTGAAATGGTGTAAATGGCTTTGGCACAAAGAAAGATGTACTAGCTACTACACTAACCTTACCTTGCCTTTGCTCCTTAGGAATATCATAATATTCCCTTGCAATCTTATCAGTTAAGATGGCAATTCCTTCAATATCTTCTTCAGTCTCAGTAGGAAGCCCCATCATAAAATATAATTTAACCCGGTTCCAACCACTGTTAAATGCAGCTGTCGCACCACTAAGAATCTCTTCCTCAGATAAACCTTTATTAATAACATCCCTAAGTCTCTGACTACCTGCCTCAGGAGCAAATGTAAGGCTACTTTTTCTTACATCCTGAACCTTACTCATCACATCAAGTGAAAAGGCGTCAATACGAAGTGACGGTAGGGATATATTTATTCCTTTACTACCAAACTCATCTATCAGAAAATATACCAACTCCTCTAGATTGGAATAATCACTGGAACTTAATGAGCTTAAGGAAATCTCCTCATGGCCAGTTGATTTTAGCATCTCATAAGCACATTTTTTAAGGTAGTCTATATCCCTTTCCCTGGTAGGTCGATATATCATTCCTGCCTGGCAGAATCTACAGCCCCTAATACAACCTCTTTGTATCTCAAGAACAACCCTATCCTGTGTCACTTGAAGATAAGGAACTATTGGATTAGTAGGATAAAAAGCCTCACTTAAATTCATCTCAGCTTGTTTCTTTACCTTGTCCGGTGCCAAATCATTATTCTTTGCGATACTCTTTATTGTATTATCATCATTATATTCTACATCGTATAAGGCAGGGACATACATCCCCTCTATCCCAGCTACAAGTTCCAGAAACTCTCTTCTGGATTTTCCTGATTTTTTGCATTCCTTATATAAATCCAGGATATCATTATATGCTGTCTCACCTTCACCTATATAGAAGAAATCAAAGAAATCAGCTATAGGCTCAGGGTTATAAGAACAAGGTCCTCCTCCTATTACTATGGGATCTTCATCTGTTCTATCTTTAGAGTAAATAGGAATTCCAGACAGCTCTAGTATCTGAAGAATATTGGTATAACACATCTCATATTGAAGGGTAATACCAAGAAAATCAAAGTCTTTAACAGGGTCTTGGCTCTCCAAAGCAAAAAGAGGGATATTCTGCTCCCTCATAAGCTTGTCCAAATCTACCCAAGGAGAATATACCCTTTCACAATAGGTATCCTCTCTTCTATTTAATATATCATATAATATCTGAATGCCAAGATGGGACATTCCAATCTCATATACATCCGGGAAACACATACAGAACCTTATATCTACGGCCTTTGGATCCTTACGTTGCATATTTATCTCTCCGCCTATGTACCTTGCAGGCTTTTCAACGGATAAGAGTATTTCATCGGATAGTGCTAATTTTCTCATCAAATTTTCCTTTCCATATATATCATGGGCAGATCAAATCAATTATGGTACATAACTTACAATCAAGTTGGTGCTAATCTACCTATGGATGATTATATCGTATAGCAAGAAAAATTACAACGAATGAAAACTACTTAAACCAAGATACAAGAATTTCCTCTAAGGCCTTTAATTTATCACTTCCTGTAACATATTGACGGATATTCTCATATGAAAATAATCCCATGTCAACTTTTAACTTATCAATAACGAAAATAGTTAAAAAAATTACTAGAGCAAAGACTGTTCTAATAATTAATGACCTATAAGATGCCACATCCTCCGGAAGTACTTCCTCATCACTACCATCAGAAAATAAGGATCTAGCTCTCTTTTGCCTGTCATGTAAAGAATCAGCAGGCTTATCATCACCATAATAAATATCATTTAACCTTGAAGAGGTATTACTTTCATCCATCTGCCGTAAGCAGGCTTCTCTGGCCATACGAATATACTCAGCACGGGATATTTTTGGACCAGCCTCTTTATATTCATCCACTGTAAATATTTGATTGTTTTCATCAATAATCTCTACAGGTACAAATAACTTATCATTATCAGATAACTTTTGCTCAATCTGCTTATACATTTTATTCTCATAGCTTGTATCCACAGTTATACCTCCTTCCTCTATACCACTTGACCTTATTCCATTATATTTATAGACTGCATTATATATTCCTCCATTAGCTATTATCTTACTATCAAAAAACTTTTTTAGTGACATAAGTTATAACTTTTAACATGACAAATGTCATAACAGCCTATGCTTCGGCTTAAGTTGGAAATTTCATTGAAAAACAAATTGATTTAATATATAATAACCTTAATTAAGAAGCAAGGCTAAAATATCTATAATGATCTTAATTAATGATTTTTTGGTCGAAACAGATAATCAAGGAGGAATACCAATGTCAACTAATGTTTATGACATACTACAGGAACGTGGTTTTATTGAGCAATGTACTCATGAAAATGAGGTTAGAGAATTATTAGGAAAGGAATCCGTTACCTTTTATATAGGTTTTGATGCCACCGCAGACAGTTTAACAGCAGGACATTTTCTTACCGTAATGGCAATGATGCATATGCAAAAAGCGGGACATAGACCCATAGCTCTTCTAGGTGGCGGCACTACCATGATTGGGGATCCATCTGGAAAGTCAGATATGCGTACCCTTATGACTAGAGAAACTATTGATTATAATGCTAAGCGTTTTAAAGAGCAACTTTCTAAGTTCATTGACTTCACTGATGATAATGCTATCATAGCCAACAATGCAGATTGGTTATTAGATTTAAATTATGTAGAGTTTTTAAGAGAAATTGGAATCCATTTCTCAGTTAATAAAATGCTTTCAGCAGAAGCCTACAAACAAAGAATGGAGAAAGGTCTCACCTTCTTTGAGTTTAACTATATGTTGATGCAATCCTATGACTTTTGGAAATTAAACAAATTGTATGACTGTAATCTTCAATTAGGCGGTAACGATCAGTGGTCTAATATTATAAGTGGTGTAGATTTAATTCGCAGGAAGGAGCAAAAACCTGCATTTGGACTTACATTTAAACTTCTAACCACAAGTGAAGGCATCAAGATGGGTAAAACCATGAAGGGTGCTCTTTGGCTTGATCCTGAAAAGACCTCTCCTTATGAGTTCTATCAATACTGGAGAAATATCGAAGACGTTAAGGTTGAAGAATGTCTAGGACTTCTTACATTCCTACCTATGGATGAAGTAAGAAGGCTTGGAGCTCTTGAAGGTGCCGAGATAAATAAAGCCAAAGAAGTTCTTGCATATGAAGTAACAAAAATTGTTCACAGTGAAGAAGATGCTATAAAAGCTCAGGAAGCTTCTAGAGCATTGTTTGAAGGTGGAGCAAAATCAGAAGACATTCCTACTACTACTTACCCTGCAGCAAGATTTACAGAAGGAATTGATTTGATTACCTTAATGTGTGATGCAAAACTTGCAAGTTCACGTTCTGATGCCCGACGTACCATTCAACAGGGTGGAGTTTCAGTAAATGACGAAAAGGTAAATGACTTTGATTTGGTGCTTACTGATAAGAACTTTGACTCCGATAATGCTATCCTTGTAAAAAAAGGTAAGAAATCATATCATAGATTTATGGCAGAATAAATTATAGTTAATTGGATTAAACCAATAATATATAAGGAGTTGAGACAATGCAAGAATATAGCCCATTTTTCCAAGGAGAAAAAAGAAGCGTCACAGAGAAACTGGCCAAATTTTTCGAGCAATCCGACTTAGAATCTAAAATACATTTTGACGAAGAAAAACTTGTCTATATCCTGTCAGTTCCCACTGACAAAGAAAAAGAGGCAAAGAAACTTTATCAAGCATTTTATTTTGCAGAAAGAGAACGAATTGAAAACATGGAAAATGATGAAAGTAACAGTGATTCTTTAGAAGAATACGACCAAAGTAATGTAATTAATGGCAACCTATTTGATGAAGATATATCAGAAGAAGTTAAAGAAGAGATTGCTTTAAGCGAAAGCTCTTCATCTGACATACCTTCTAGTGAGAACCCTGAAGACAGCCAGGACACCCAGGATACAGAAGAAACTCCTGATTCAACTACTAGTCTTTTCTCAGGATCAGGCAGCTATGTTATGAAATCAGAGAAATATAATGACTACCGGGGAACATTTTTTATCTTTCTATTTATGGGCATAGCAGGACTTATATTTGTAATTCTTAACATTACTGAAGTACTTACATTACTATATGGCATATTCCCAAATACTATAATGGGTGCACTATTCTTGTTCTTTATATATGTTGGAATATCCACAGGCATAAAAGCCAAACAACTTAGATATGAAATCGAAGAAGAAAATCAGTTAACAGAAAAGATAAATAGCTGGCTTAGTAAAAATATTACCAAAGAATTCTTATCTTCAATAAGCAATAAAGATATATCAGTGGAACTTGATTATATTAAAAAAGCTGAAACCATTCGTGATATGTTGCTTAAAGAATTTGGAGACTTAAATCCTGATTACTTAGACCGACTTATTGAAGAATACTATAGCGAGAATTTTGATATGACTGAAAATTAAAAGACAGGGGGACGTTTCTTCCGTCTTATTGTACACAATAAGACGGAAGAAACGTCCCCCTGTCTTTTTACTCTTTCACTAATACCAAGCAAGAAATCGGCTCCACAACCACCTTCCCCTTATCAAGGGATCTTATTACTTTTGTTCCTGCACTTTTATCATCTACATAGACATTCCAATTACCTTCTGGAATATTCACAGTGATCTTATGCTTATTTGCATTAAAGATAAGCAATATGGCTTCTGACTTTTCATCATTAGGAGAATGCTCTATGGTATAGGTAATAACACCTGATTCTAGACCTTCCATAAATTTAAGGTTTTCATTTATCTCTGAAGCTGTGGTCATTCTGAGACCACTATGTTCTTTTCGAAATTCTATAAGCCCTTTATAGTAATCATATACATCAATGTACTCTTCTTTACGATGCCATTTCAGACTATTAACTGAGTCTGGAGATTTATAACTGTTATGATCAAATTCAGAAGCACTATCATTCAAAGGTTTGCTTCTTAAGAATTCTTCTCCTGCTTGGAAAAATGGTATCCCCTGTGAAGTCAGCACTATGGCACTTGATAACTTATTCATCTTAATTCTATCTTCTTCACTATCAAATGAATTGGATGTAGCTAACTTATCCCATAAACTTAAATTATCATGGGCTGAAGCATAAGTAATAGTCTGAGTTGGCTCCTTCGCCCAAGGAAAGTCAGAATAGTTAAGCTTGGAGTAATCAATCTGATTGTGTTTGGTAGAAGCAACTATTCCGAATTTCATTGTTTCCTCCATAGCCTCCTTACCGGATACAAAACCAGTATCTCTATCCTCAAATACACTACCCTTAATACCATCTCTAATGTCATCACTAAAGGTAGCTATTCTAGAGTCCAATAATTTCATATTGGTTTTTATAGCCCTCTTGCTTTCAGGAAGGGGAGAGTCTCCTGCTGTCCATCCCTCACCATAGACAATAATTGATGGATCTATCTCATCTAGTGCTCTTCTTACTGCATTCATAGTCTCTATATCATGAATTCCCATAAGGTCAAAACGAAAACCATCAATCTTGTACTCCTTTGCCCAGTAAACAACAGAATCTACGATATACTTTCTAACCATGACCCTTTCTGAAGCTGTCTCGTTACCGCATCCTGATGCATCAGAAAAACTTCCATCCTCATTCATACGATAATAATAGCCTGGAACTATTTTATTAAAATTAGAATCCGCACTAACATAGGTATGGTTATACACCACATCCATTATCACACGAATATCATTGTCATGAAGGGATTTTACCATCTGCTTAAATTCATTTATCCGAACTTCTCCCTTATAGGGATCTTTAGAATATGAACCTTCTGGAACATTGTAGTTCTCTGGATCATATCCCCAGTTAAAATCATTATTGCTTAAAGTGGTCTCATCTATTGAGGCAAAATCAAAGCTAGGAAGAAGATGAAGGTGGGTTATCCCTAGATCTTTCAGATGATTTAAACCCGTCTTTACTCCTGATTTTGTAGTTGTATCCTCTTCTGTAAATGCTAAATATTTGCCCTTATTTTTAATTCCTGAACTTTCATCTATAGAGAAATCTCTTATATGTAGTTCATATATAATGGCGTCTGTGGGATTAATAAATTCCGGTCTTTTGTGATCTTCAAATCCCACAGGGTTCGTTAATTCAAGGTTTACTACCATCCCCCTTTTCCCATTTACTCCTACAGCTTTAACATATGGGTCAACAGCCTCCTTAGTACTACCTTCTACTGTTACAGAATAAGTATAGTAGATTCCATGTAAATCACCTGTTTTCTCAATGTACCAGCTACCATTTACATCCTTATTCATAGGAAGACTTTCTATCCGATCGTCTTCATATCCACTTTTAAATAAATTAACTGAAACTTCAGATGCTGTAGGTGCCCATAATCTAAATGCGGTCTTATCTTTTGACCAGCTTGCTCCAAGATCATTGCCCCCATAATAAAATTCATCTTCAAATGCCTTGGTATTAAACAAATTATTCTTAGAAACATTCATGACTTTTCTCCCATTTTTATTTTGTAATTATCCCCCATAGGAAGTAGCTCTCCTGCAATAATTATATTTATCTATATTGTAAGTTTAGCATAAACTGTAGTTATTAGGAAGATATATTTTCGAAATTATTCGAAAAACAAAACTTTCGTCTCTTTATTCATATCAAATTCATATCACAAATTATATCAAAAATTAATTGTCGACTTTTTATATCTATACAGTTGACATTGAACCATGTTTTGTTATAATTAATTTCATAAAACATCTACTTAGAAAAGGAAAATCTAAAATGGAATTAAAACAAGAAATAATAAGAATTCTTGAAGAAAACAGAGGTAAAAGTATATCCGGAACACAGATGGCTAAAGAACTATATGTTACTAGAAGTGCTATCTGGAAGAACATCAAACAACTGCAAAATGAAGGCTATCATATAGAAGCCGTTCCAAACCGCGGCTACCTTCTATCGGAGTCAAATGACATTCTTACAGTTGAAAGCATATCCCCTTATCTTAAGGGAAAGGCTAAAGATTTTATTTTAGATGTAAGAAAAACCGTTACCTCCACTAATACCTTGGCAAAAGAAATGGCTACAAAGGGCGCCCCAGCTGGGTCTGTACTTATTGCCTCTAAGCAAACTGAAGGTAGAGGCAGGATGGGACGAAGTTTCTACTCTCCTGACTCCACTGGATTATATTTTTCAATAATTCTAAGACCTAATTTAAGTCTTGATGATTCCCTACTAATCACAACATCAGCCGCCGTGGCTGTTGCTAAAGCCATAGAAAAACTTACAGGTAATCATGTGGGCATTAAATGGGTAAATGATATATTTATGAGGGATAAAAAAGTATGTGGCATCTTAACAGAGGCATCCCTGAATTTAGAAAATGGTGGTTTAGAATATGCTGTTGTAGGTATCGGCATTAATGTTAGCACTAAGGATTTTCCAGATGACATACAAGAAGTGGGTGGGTCTATATTTTCAAAAAAACCTGATGATAAGCCTATTACTTCTATCCTAGCCGCCCAAATACTTAATAATCTAGCCCAAGCTATGGACAAGCTTACAGACCTAGATTATCTTAAGGAATACAAAAAACGTTCTTTTCTCATCGGCCAAGACATACTGGTGCTTAGGGGAAATGAATCCCTTCATGCAAGGGCTATTGATATTGATGAAAGAGCAAGACTTATAGTTGAATATCCTAACGGTGATAGAGACGCTTTAATATCAGGAGAAGTAAGCATTCGTGCAAAAACAAATTAATATATACTTTCATATTAATCATTTAAAGTAAAATTATAAGGAGATACAAATAATATGAGATCCTCTAGACAATTAACAACAAAAAAATTAGTCTTAACATCTATGTTTACCGCAGTAATCTGTATAATGAGTCAAATTCAAATTGTAATCCCCTTGCAACCCATACCTTTTAGCCTATCCTTGTTAGCAATATTTTTAACTGGAGCACTACTTGAACCTAAGTATGCATTTTTGGCAACACTGGCTTATCTATTACTAGGAGCCTTTGGACTGCCTGTATTTGCTGGGTTTAAGGGAGGAATTCAGGCACTGACAGGTATGACCGGTGGCTATATAGTGGCATATCCTATTATGTCCTTTATAACATCATTAACTTATCAAATATCAAGTAAGATAAAAAGTCACTCATCTCTAAAAAAGATATTACATATTGTAATACCAGCCTTTGGCATGACTTTTTCTCTATTCATATGCTACTTAATTGGAACTCTATGGTTTAGTCATGTGGCAGACACAACTATAGCCTATGGCTTATCCGTATGCGTAGTCCCCTTTCTAGCATTTGATTTGATCAAAATTGTAATAGCAATAGGTCTGGCTGCTATACTACGAAAAGCATTATATAATATTAATATTGATTAAGCTCCAAAGATTAAATCCATCATTAAATGATATGATCCTCCTAAAGTAGATTTTGACAATACCTTGTCTACTTAAGCAGGATCATATCATAGATTATCTAACTTTTGGAGCTTATTTTATCTTAATTATAGTGGGCTAAATAATTCCTCTAATTCTTCCCTTGTTAAAGTATTAATAAATACTTCTTTGGAGCTGATGATTGAATCAGATAGCTCCTTTTTCTTTCTTTGAAGCTTGAATATCTTCTCTTCTATTGTGCCTTTTGTAATCAGCTTCATTACATGAACCTTATTCTGCTGACCTATTCGGTATACCCTATCAGTGGCTTGATCTTCTACCGCAGGATTCCACCAAGGATCATAATGAATAACAGTATCTGCACCAGTTAGATTTAGACCTGTACCACCGGCTTTTAAGGAAATCAAGAATACAGAACCTTCCCCATTATTAAATCGCTTAACTATATCATTACGTTCCTGAGTAGGGGTGCCTCCCTCTAGATAAAAATATGATATATTCATATCTTTTAATTCTTCTTCTATGATTCTAAGCATAGAAGTAAACTGGGAGAACACTAAAATACGATGATCATTTGCAATGGCCTCAGGTATAAGCTCCATTAGCAAATCAAGCTTCCCACTTCCACCTTGATAATCTTCAAGAAATGTAGAAGGATGGCAACATATTTGTCTAAGTCTTGTAAGGGCGGCAAGAATCTTCATTCTATTTTTATTAAGTCCCCCTTCTGATAGTTCGCTATGAATATCATTCTTGATATTTGATAGGTATGACATATATATGTTTTTCTGCTCCTCAGATAGTTCAGTAAGCATCTTGGTCTCATATTTATCAGGAAGCTCCGTAAGTACATCTTTTTTCATACGACGTAAAATAAAAGGAGTTATCTGCTGTTGAAGTCCCTCTAAGGCCTCTTTATTATCCTTTAATATGGGTTTCTCATATGTTTCTACAAACCTATGATGGCTGTGCAAATAGCCTGGCATAATAAAATCAAATATGGACCAAAGCTCTGACAGACTATTTTCTATAGGTGTTCCTGTTAAAGCAAACTTATTCTTTGCCACTAATCTTTTAACTGATTTAGCATTTTGAGATGAATCATTTTTTATAAATTGTGCTTCGTCTATAAATACTGTGTTAAAATTAATTTCTTCGTAAGATTTAATATCTCTTCTAATTAAAGGATATGAAGTTATAAGAACATCGTATTTTTCATATTGTTCTATCATTTCCTGTCTTTCTTGGGGAGTACCAGTAACCACTGTAGCCTTTATAAATGGAGTGAAATTCTCAATCTCATCAAGCCAATTATAAGTTAAAGATGTAGGGCAAACAATAAGATAGGGTGGACTCTCTTCACCTTTTTCTCTGCTTTCAATTAAGCCCGACGCAATATATACAATGGACTGCAATGTTTTACCTAGTCCCATATCATCAGCTAAGATACCTCCTAGCTCATTCTCAGCTAAGGTACGAAGCCATTTATAGCCTGTTACTTGATAAGGACGAAGGGATGCACGAACCTCATCCGGAACCTTAAACTCTGTTACCGTTGGATTAAGTATTCTTTCTGTAAGAGCTGCAAAGTCATTGTCTTTGTAAAGTTCTAACTTTTTATCGCTAAAAGCTTTTTCTAAATATAGGGCGTGTTGTTTTTCAAGAAGCAGTTTGTTTTCCTCAATATTATTGCTGTTCATATTAAGGGAGGTGAGGATTTTAGATAGATCCTCCATATTCTTATCCTCCAAATTAATAAAGCTTCCGCTCTTTAGACGATAATATTTCTTCTTAACTTGATAAGCATATATCAAGTTCCTTATCTCCTCTTTAGGAACATCATTAAAAGAAAAGTCCACTTCCAGGAGATTAATATCATTATTTAATCTTACATTTGCATTAAACTTACCAGGTGAACTAATTCCTAGTTTCTTAAAATCTTCAGAGTAAAATAAAGATGCAACTCCCTCTAAATCCATAACTTTCCCCGCAAGGAACTCATAGATTAGATCTTCATCCTTTAGCAAATAATAATTCTTAAAGGGAAGGAAACCAAGCTTAAGTATCTCAGAAACAATTTCATCTTCACTTTCCCTTTGTCTAACTACAATAAATGAACCAGACGATGCATTTCCAAAGGAGTTAAACTCATACTCTCCATAACGATATCTAAGTTCTGCTTTAATTCCATGTTTATGTCTGTCAAAATAAATTTTAGCTTCAAGATTTTCTGATATATAACGTTTCTTAAGTTCTTCCGGAACCTCAAGGATAAATGTCTCACTAATCTTTGGAAGGACAAATTCTAAGAACTTATTCTTGCTCTCTCCCTTAAAAACCAAAGGCTCCTTATCCCTACTATATACATTAAAGAAGGGTTTAAAATTCCTAATAAATTTCTTATCAGACTTATATATATACCCATCATAATAAATAAGCTCACCTGTATCTGTCATTGGAATAGCCATTTCTTTTTCTTTATAATCAACAAAAATAGCCTCTTCATCCATGGTAAGCTGATATGATATTTTGGGATTCCCTTTAAGATACTCTACATCTGTAAATTCTCTATCATATAGTTCAAGAGTGAATTTTATGCCTTTTAGTCGCTCCAAGAATTTCATCAACATATTCTTAGTCATGATAACTTCAGATTTTGAAAAAATTCTAGAAAAATTAGAGCTATTAATGACCTCTTGGATTTCATAGATATCCAAAAGATAATCAAGTATAATCTGGGAAGCTGAATCAAAAGTACTCTCCCCATTTACATAATTAAACTCCTTACCAAGAGTAAAGCTTTCATGGTTATATATATTTGATAAAAACTTTTTAATAGTTTGGATTTTATATTTTCGATTACTACCTCCCCGAAATGATACATTTGCTCTTGCCTCCTCACCTTTTAACATCTTAGGTATAGTGATTATTGGCTCTAAGCTAAATGTTTCTCCAACTAACTGTGACTCCTCATGGGATGCAAAATAATCAATTAACTGAATAATCTTTCTTTCTTCTGGACTTTTAGTCTCAGAAAGCATGGTTCGTTCTTGATATTTCAAGATAAATAACAAGGCCGCAACTACATGCTTACAGGCACCTTGATCTTTTAACCTTGAGGGACAATTACAAGTATAATCAAAGGAACTATCCTCTTGTTCCTCCACAGTGACAGAATATTTATAATTGCCCTGCACCTCCAAACGATAAAGTTTGGCATTATTTGAATAGGATGCACTGACAACACGATTTTCTTTATAATATTGCAAACCTCTAGAATATACCGTATCATTTGATGCTAGATTTCTTATACCAGTCCGTGAAATTTCAATCATATCATTCTCCATTCTTCTATATGTCTAAACAATATACAAAAATACAAAATGCTGTATCCTATTATTATATCATAAACTTAGAATATATGCGTAAAAACTTTGGATAAGCTGCTTATAAGTTTTATTAAATTATTTTATAAGTTAAAATAAAATAATGATTGTATTTTACATAAGTCTATATTAAAATAATAAGTTAGGATAAACACTAACATTTTAAATGGAGGTAACCTATGAGACACGTCATAAGTCCCACAGACTTAAACCTATCTGAACTTAATGAGCTACTTGAACTAAGTGAAGATATTATTAAAAATCCAAAAAAGTATTCAGAAGCTTGTCATAGAAAGAAGCTAGCAACCCTATTCTATGAACCTAGTACCCGAACAAGATTAAGTTTTGAAGCTGCCATGTTAAATCTTGGCGGAAGTATTCTTGGTTTTTCATCTTCAGATTCTAGTTCAGCAGCTAAAGGCGAAAGTGTTGCTGATACAATTCGTGTTATTTCTTCATATGCAGATATCTGTGCAATCCGCCATCCCAAAGAGGGGGCTCCCTTAGTTGCATCACTTCATTCTTCTATTCCTATTATCAACGCTGGAGACGGCGGTCATAATCATCCCACTCAAACATTTACCGATTTATTAACAATAAGAAATCTAAAAGGACGGTTAGATAATCTTACCGTTGGTTTTTGTGGAGATTTAAAATTTGGAAGAACAGTGCACTCCTTAATAGGAGCTTTATCCAGATATGAGAATATTAATTTTGTCCTTATATCACCTGAAGAATTAAAAGTTCCTGATTATCTCAAAGAGGAAGTAATTAAGGCAAGAAAAATTCCATATAAGGAAGTTATAAGCCTTGAAGATTCTATACCAGAACTTGACATCCTTTACATGACAAGAGTGCAAAAAGAACGTTTCTTTAATGAAGAAGATTATATCAGACTAAAAGACACCTATATTCTAACTAGCAAAAAAATGTCCCTTGCAAAAGAGGACATGCTGGTCTTACACCCCCTACCTAGGGTAAATGAAATATCAGTAGAGGTAGATAGTGACCCTCGAGCAGTCTATTTTAAGCAAGCAGAGTTTGGCGTATACGTTAGAATGGCACTGATTATGTTACTCTTAAGAGAAAGTGAAGGGAGGCCACAATGCTAAATATCGGTATCTTAAAACAAGGAATAGTCATAGACCACATAAAAGCAGGTGGGGCGATGAAGATATATACTTATTTAAATCTTGAACATCTAGACTGTAGTGTCGCCATAATAAAGAATGCCAGAAGTAATAAAATGAAAAGAAAAGACATCATAAAGATAGAAGGAACTTTAGATATAAACCTAGATATACTTGGTGCCTTAGACCATAAAATCACCATAAATATAATAAAAGACGGAGAAATCATAGAAAAAAAGAATCCCACCCTTCCCGACCAGGTGGAGAATGTATTGGTATGCAAGAACCCTCGTTGCATTACCTCTGTAGAAAAATCAGTTCCCCACTCATTTAAACTTACAGACAGAGAAAACGGTATATACCGCTGCTTATACTGCGAGCAAGGTATTTAAATCGAAAATCGGTGTCAGGTACCTGTGTCAAAAATGTGAACATTTTGTGACCACTATGTAAAGTGTGCCTGACACCATATTCTAGAAGCTACAACTTCCCAGTTGATATTCTCCATAAAGCGATTGATATATTCTGCTTTATTGTCAGCGTATTGAAGAAAATAAGCATGCTCATACATATCAAGAACTAATATTGGTGCAGAATAAGCAATATTACCATGATCATGAGCATCTAAGCTTATATTCCGTAGTCTATAGCTTCTTTGATCAAAACAAAGAACTGCCCAACCTCTACTTACCTTGGCAGTTGCTATAAAATCCTCCTGCCAATTATTAAAGCCACCAAAACATCTCTCCAGTTCCTGAGTGGCAGCAGGAATTGGAGCATTCATCTGACCTCCAATGTTCTCAAAATAAAGTTCATGTAATATAACTCCATCAAGAGCAAATGTTTCTCCACGTTTACATTCTCTAAAGAAGCTAAAGGTACTATTGGCATCCTCTCTTTTAGGATCATTATTGAGGATCTGATCTATCTTATTAATATTATTAACATATCCTTGGTATAATCTAATATGAGCCTCAAACTGCTTGGCATTTATTACGGTAATATCATCTGTATATCTAAAATTAACTTTTTCTATCATAAAAAAAGCCCCCTTTCTTAATATGGATTAATACAAGCTTGGTCCATATTAATATATACGGGACTTTTTTAAGGTTATACCTATTTTTTTATTTCATCTAAAACAATCCAACTATTTTATCATTTTCATCTACATCAATTCCTTCAGCTGCTGCTACCTTTGGAAGTCCTGGCATAGTCATCATTGTACCGGTAATCGCAACTACAAACCCTGCCCCAGCAGATACATAAGCCTCTCTTACATTAACTGTAAAGCCTACAGGTCTCCCAAGTTTTTTGGGGTCATCGGATAAGGAATATTGATTCTTGGCTATACAAACAGGTAGATTACCATAACCAAGTTGCTCAATCTTTCTAATTGCACTACTTGCACTAGGATCAAATGTTACTTTGTCTGCTCCATATATCTCCTTAGCAATAAGCTCAACCTTCTCTTTTATAGGAAGGTCTAAATCATATAGTGGTTTATAATTGCTAGGCTTTTCCTCCATGGTTCTAAGTAATTTATTAGCTAGATCTATTCCACCTTCTCCGCCCTTTTCCCATACATCACATAAGGAAAATTCGCAATCTTTTTCTTCACAGAAGCCCTTAATAAATGCCAGCTCGTCCTTGCTATCTGTTACAAATCTATTCAAAGCCACTACTACGGGAACTCCGTATTTTTGCAGATTCTCAATATGTTTTTCTAGGTTAACTATACCCCTCTTTAAGGCTTCCATATTCTCTACAGAAAGCTCTGTCTTAGCCATTCCACCGTTGTATTTTAAGGCACGAACAGTTGCCACAAGAACTATTGCATCGGGTTTTAATCCTCCTATCCTGCATTTGATATCTAGGAATTTCTCAGCACCAAGATCTGCACCAAATCCTGCTTCTGTAACTACTACATCTGCCATCTTAAGTGCCATCTTTGTTGCTCTAACACTATTACAACCATGAGCGATATTGGCAAATGGTCCACCATGAACGATAGCAGGAGTATTTTCTAATGTTTGAATTAAATTAGGCTTCATGGCATCTTTTAGAAGTGCTGCCATAGAACCAACCACTTTAAGATCCTTTGCAGTAACAGGTTTACCCTCATAAGTATATGCAACAACAATTTTACTAAGTCTATCTTTTAAGTCTTCCATATCTTCGGCCAAGCATAATATAGCCATTATCTCAGATGCAACTGTAATGACAAAATGATCTTCACGAACCACACCATCTGACTTCTTACCAAGACCTATGACAACATTACGAAGAGCACGGTCATTCATATCTACACAACGTTTCCAAACAATCTGATTGGGGTCAATATTTAATACATTTCCTTGATGTATATGATTATCAATCATAGCTGCCAAAAGGTTATTAGCAGAAGTAATTGCATGAAAATCACCAGTAAAATGTAAGTTCAAATCCTCCATAGGGACTACCTGTGCATAACCTCCACCGGCGGCACCGCCTTTTATTCCAAAGCAAGGTCCTAGAGAAGGTTCACGAAGAGCTATAACTGATTTTACATTCATTCGTCCAAGTGCCTGCCCTATACCTACGGTTGTCGTAGTCTTACCTTCACCAGCGGGAGTGGGATTAATAGCCGTAACCAGCACTAATTTACCATTAGGACCATCTTTTATTCTATCCCATAATTCATTAGAAAGCTTAGCTTTATGTTTGCCGTAAAACTCCAAATCCTCCTCAGAAACATTAAGTCTCTTTGCTACTTCGCTGATATGTT
>JAAYNY010000007.1 GCA_012520635.1 Clostridiales bacterium
AGAGGAAAGGCTGAGTCATTGCCTACTGATAGTCCTAATTACAAAGAAGAAATTGAGAAGTTAGCCAAAGAAGAAAATGAATTTATAACTAATGCATATGAAGGATTTTCTGAGGCCTTTATGAAAGAATCATTTCCTATGTGTGGTATGGATGAGAATACCATAACACTTCTTGTAGCAGAATTGGCAAGAAAGACTGGAAAGTTTGAAGAATCTTCAAGATGGGTTTCAAAAATACTAATCTCTAGAGATGCTAGTGAAAGAATCAAGGAAAAAGCTAGAGATATTAGAGATTTGTTAAAAGAGGAGAAAAATTGAGAGAACAATTACACACCATTCCGGTAAATGATGCATTTGATCTTGGCGGTGAATGTCCAGTCTGTAACATGATAAATGAATTAGAGACTAAATCTATAGATTTCACCATGGGTCCTAGTTATATGGAAGATGATGTTAGAGCTGAAACTTCCAAGAGTGGCTTTTGTCAGAAGCACATGGAACTCTTATATGAAAATCAGAATAGATTAGGATTGGCCTTGATTATAAAAAGCCATATAGACAAGGTAATTAATGATGTTGAAAAACTATCAAAAAATAATACAAGAATCCCTACCCCTTCCTTATTTAAAAAACAAGTAGATAATTCAGGGGTGGTTGCCTATATGGAGGATCTTAACAGCTCCTGTTATGTATGTGATAGGATTAATGGAACTTTTGATAGATATATAGCTACGATCTTTTATTTGTATCGTCAGGAAGAAGAGTTTAGGAAGAAGTTTAGAGAATGTCAAGGTTTTTGCAATCAGCATTATGGATTATTATATAAGCAAGCTTCCAGGTATCTTAAAGCTGATAAACTTCAGGATTTCTATAAACAATTGAACTTGCTTTATCTAGATAATATGAAGAGGGTTAGTGATGATTTGGAGTGGTTTATTAATAAATTTGACTATCGTTATGCAGATGAACCTTGGAAGAACTCAAAGGATGCATTACCAAGGTCAATGAATAAGACAAATAGTATCATCAAGTAAATTCATATATAATAAGAGAATCGGTTTGGTATAGGGTTTCTAATTCGGTATATATTATAAGAAGTATAATATACTAAAAGTAGTATAATATATTATAGGTAGTATATGTAGAAATAAGGAGTTATTGCCATAAGGTGATAACTCTTCTTTACTTAGCCGAGTATCAATTTTATATAGGAAAAATCATAGGAAAAATCAAAAAGTGAGAAAAAGAGAGTAAAAACTAGATAATCGGAGTAAGTATAAGATTTCAGCTTATATTTTAAAAGAAGTGAAGTTGCATATTTAGGATAAATTAACTAAGATATTATCTAGCAGTTAGCACTCAATAAAGTAGAGTGCTAATAATTCTCAAAAAATGGATAATAATACATAGTGTAAAATTAACACTTGTAAATTAAAAGGAGGAATATTCAATGAAGCTAGTACCATTAGGTGATAAGGTTGTTCTAAAACAATTAGTAGCTGAAGAGACAACAAAATCCGGTATTGTGTTACCCGGTCAGGCAAAAGAAAAACCACAACAGGCAGAGGTTATTGCAGTTGGACCTGGAGGCATGGTTGATGGTAAAGAAGTAACTATGCAGGTTAAAGTTGGAGATAAGGTTATATATTCAAAATATGCCGGTACAGAAGTTAAACTTGATGAAGAAGAGTTTATTATTGTTAAGCAAGGCGATATAGTTGCAATCGTAGAAGAATAATAATATTGGAAGATTAATTAAGGAGGAATATATAAATGGCAAAGGATATTAAGTATAGTGCTGATGCACGTAAATCCCTTGAGACAGGTGTTAATAAACTGGCTGATACAGTAAAAGTTACATTAGGACCTAAGGGAAGGAATGTTATTTTAGATAAATCTTTTGGAACACCATTAATCACCAATGATGGTGTAACAATTGCTAAAGAAATAGAATTAGAAGACGCATATGAGAATATGGGTGCACAGATTCTTAAAGAAGTAGCAACTAAGACTAATGATGTTGCTGGAGATGGTACAACAACAGCAACTGTTCTTGCACAGTCAATGATTCGTGAAGGTATGAAGAACTTAGCAGCAGGAGCTAACCCAATTATCTTAAGAAGGGGTATGAAGAAAGCTACCGATACTGCAGTAGATGCCATCGTTAAGATGAGTTCAAAACTAAATGGTAAGGATCAAGTAGCAAGAGTTGCTGCAATATCAGCTGGAGATGACGTAGTTGGTCAATTAGTAGCTGATGCTATGGAGAAAGTAAGTAATAACGGAGTTATTACAGTTGAAGAATCCAAAACTATGATGACTGAGCTTGACCTTGTAGAAGGTATGCAGTTTGATCGTGGATATATCTCTGCTTATATGTGCACTGATATGGATAAGATGGAAGCTGTATTAGAAGAACCATATATCCTTATTACAGACAAGAAAATCTCCAACATACAGGATATTCTACCAATACTTGAGCAAGTGGTACAATCAAGTTCTAGATTACTTATAATTGCAGAGGATGTAGAAGGAGAAGCACTTACAACTCTTGTATTAAATAAATTACGTGGAACAATAAACTGTGTTGCTGTTAAGGCTCCTGGATATGGAGATAGAAGAAAGGCAATGCTTCAAGATATAGCTATTCTTACAGGTGGTACAGTTATTACAGATGAGCTAGGACTTGACCTTAAGGAAACTACCATGGAACAGCTTGGTCGTGCAAAATCTGTTAAGGTTGAAAAAGAAAATACAATCATTGTTGATGGTGAAGGTGAAAAAGCCGAAATCGAAGCAAGAATTAATCAGATTAAGACTCAGATTGAAGAAACCACATCTGAATTTGATAAAGAGAAATTACAAGAAAGACTTGCTAAGTTATCTGGTGGTGTTGCAGTAATTAGAGTTGGTGCAGCAACTGAGACAGAGATGAAAGAAAGCAAGCTTCGTATGGAAGATGCACTTGCAGCTACTAGGGCAGCAGTAGAAGAAGGAATTGTTGCTGGTGGTGGTTCAGTATTTATCCATGCTGCTAAGGAAGTTGCAAAATTAGCCGCTGACTTAGAGGGTGATGAAAGAACTGGTGCAAACATTATCCTAAAGGCATTAGAAGCTCCTCTTCATTGTATTGTTGAAAATGCTGGATTAGAAGGTTCAGTAATAGTAAACAACATTAAGGAAAGCGAAGAAGGTATTGGTTATGACGCATTAACTGAGCAGTTTGTAAATATGGTTGATGCAGGTATCCTAGATCCTACTAAGGTAGCAAGAAGTGCTCTGCAAAACGCTACAAGTATTGCATCCACATTATTAACAACAGAAGCAGTAGTTGTAAATATTAAGACTGATGAACCTGCTATGCCTGCTGGAGCTGGCGGAATGGGTATGATGTAATTCCTGGAAGACATGGTGAGAAGACAGGGGGACGTTTCCCCTGTCTTCTTTTTGTATCTCAATAAAACCACCTGCTATGCAGGTGGAACCCGTCAGCTTTAGCTTCAAGCAAAAAAGACAGGGGGACGTTTCTTCTGTCTTTTTTTATAAATCTGTATTGACAAGAGTCCAAGCATTGTATATTATATATCAGTAAACAAAATACATAAAATTATTTAGCTAGGGGAGCGAAAGCTGAGAGGTAAGCAATAAGCATACTGACCCTCACTACTTGATCCGGGTAATACCGGCGTAAGGAAGCAATTATCAAGTATCCCCTCCTAAGTAAAACTAAGGAGGTTTTTTATGTTTAAAAAGTTGTTTGATTTTCTTATTGTAACAGATGGAGGAAGTTACTATCCTACAGTAGCAGGTAATATAGCCTTATTACTTATAATTGTTCTGCTTTTTGTTGCTTTACTTGCCTTAAGTGGAAATAAGATGAAGTTTAATACTAAGCAGCTGGTATTTTCAGCTGTTGCTATGACACTGGCTGTTGTTACTTCGATTTTTACAGTATACGAACTTCCATATGGTGGTTCCATAACCTTGTTTAGAATGTTCTTTATTTGTTTTATCGGCTATCTATATGGCACAAAAGTGGGAGTTGTTACAGGTGCTGCTTATGGTATTTTAGATTTTATATTAAAACCTTATGCAATTACACTAATTCAACCATTACTTGATTATCCTATTGCTTTTGCTTGTCTAGGACTTGCTGGAATATTTTCAAAATCTAAGTATGGAATTATTAAAGGCTATCTTTTTGGAGTTGCAGGAAGATATATCTGTCATGTATTAACAGGAGTTATTTTTTTCAGTGAGGCTGCTGAAGGTAAAAATGTTTTATTATATTCTTTGGTTTATAACGGATCCTACATAGTTCCAGAAGCAATCTTGACTTTGTTAATACTTGCTATCCCTGCAGTTAGAGAAGGGTTCACGGTAGTAAAAAAGATGGCTCTAGAAAGTTAAATGAGACAGGGGGACGTTTCCAGTGTCATGTTTTTTAAAAACATGACACTGGAAACGTCCCCCTGTCTCTTATTCTGCCATTCTTGTCACAGCTACATATATACCCGATATTCTGTACCAGGTTGGGAAATCAACAATGCCGCTTATTGGCATGTTAAAGATCCGCTGAAACTCGCTAACAGCATCAGCTGTTTGTTGGTTGTATTGTCCCGTTACGGCTACTTTGGGTATCTGGATATAGGTATTAGATATGGTATTTAATTGTTCTTGTATCATTCTTACATTGTCACCGCTTGCTCCTATATTCAAGTTTTGGCCAGGCCATGAGGCAGGTACACCTGAGACCTGTGGAGCTGTATTTATAATCATAGAATCTCCGTAAAAATGTCTTAAGATCCCTATTGCATCATATCCTTGATCCCCTAAATCTTTTGAGCCCCATTGTGTCATCCAATTAGGGCATTGTACCTTGTTACCATCGCAGTACTGAGTTAGGATGGGCTGTTTTACATTGGGTCTAGATAGATAATTTACAAATAAGGAGTCTACTATAATACTAATATTATCGTATATATTTCTACCAGGAATCCATTTATGGTCAAAGGCAGTGGAGGAAGTCACAGTAAAGTTAAATCCCTGATTACGATACCATTCTGTAAAGACTCGATTTAGGGTAAATGATAATATTGCTAGTACATTTGCTTGAATTGTTGATTCAGGCCAGGTGGCGTAGATCTCACTGGATGCAACGTTTTTAATATAATCACGAAATCTTACATAGTGATTTGCGGCAGAAGTATCAGTAGGTGGGCCGTCATGTACTATGACAAACTCAGGAATAACCACATTGCTTAATACTATTTCACCTGTTTCTGCTGTAGGCTTAATTTCTTCTTCAGCTATCTTCGGAGGATAATCTCCGAATAGAGTATGGGGAGGGATAACATATAGTGAGCCTCTTGTGTCAGGGGTAATTACAGGCTCCATAGTCGCGTCTTGAATAGATGTAACGTTGGGAAAAACCTCCATATTGCTAATGGTAACAGGAGTATAATCAGGTTGAAGGGTCATAATGTTATAATTAGAATATGGTTGTACCTGTGAAGGCTCCAAGCTATAGTCTATAGGCGGAGTTGGCAGTTCTATCTCAGGGGTTAATCCAGATACGTCTGTTGTCCACTCCTCGATAATAACTGTTGGATCAGCAGGTGATGATATTCTTACTATTGCGCCTTCTATTGGAGCCAGATTTCTTGTTACACAGTGGACTTGTAATCTTCCGAAGGATTGTGTACTAGTCTCTGTAGGGTAGACTCGAAGAAACTTGTGTTTTTTGTATCTATTATGGCCGCTTATTATATCATTCATGGTCTATACCTCAAAATTTCATTCATTAATACATTATGAAAATAATAAACAGATGTGATAAACTATTCAGCTATTCTTGTAACACCTACGTAGATTCTTGAGATTCTATACCAGGTTGCGATATCAACAATTCCTGTTTGAGGAAGGTCGAAGATCCCTTGGAAGGTACGGACAGCCTCTGCAGTTAATGGCCCATAGACTCCATCAACAGCTACTTTAGGAATGAGAGGAAAAGCTTCTGAGATTGTATTAAGTTGTGACTGGATTGTACGAACATTATCACCAGATGCTCCAATTCCTAAGTCATAGCCAGGCCATGATGAGGGAACTCCTGATACTTGTACAGCAGTATTGATATACATGCTCTCCCCATAATAATAACGTAGTATTTCTATTGCTGAATAACCTGAATCCCCTAGGGTTTTGGATCCCCATTGGGACAACCAGTCCGGGCATTGTACACGATTACCATCGCAGTACTGGGTAAGGATGGGTTGGCGAACATTAGGTCTAGATAAGTAGTTTACAAATACAGAATCAACAATACGGCTTATGTTCTCAAAAATATTTCGACCATTAATCCATTTTTGATCAAAGGCAGTGGAAGAAGTGATGGTAAAATTATACCCTTGATTCCTGTACCATTCTGTATATACTCTATTAAGAGTAAATGAAAGTATGGCCAGTACATTAGCATATATTGATGCTTCAGGCCATGTAGCGTAGATTTCGCTTGAGGCAACATTTTTAATGTAATCTTGAAAGGTAACGTAATGATTTGTTGCATTACTTGCTGGAGGACCATCATGTACTATAACAAATTCAGGTACTACCACACGGCTTAATACAATTTCTCCGGTTTCAGAAACGGGTTTAATTTCATCTTCGGGTATCTTTGGAGGATACTCGGCATATAGAGTATGAGGTGATATGACATAGACATTTTCTCTGGGCTCTGGAGCAGGGTTTAATGTATTTTCTTGTACAGCATATACATTAGGGAGAATTTCTACATCAGCGATATAGGCAGATTCATAACCGGGGGCTGAAATTTCAATGTCGTAATTAGAATAAGGCTGAACTGTGGACGGGGCAAGGCTATAGTCTATAGGTGGTGCTGCTAGGGGTATATTGTCCGTAAGTCCAATGTTATTGGTTTTAAATTCTTCAAGTACAACTTCTGGTTGGCTTGGTGAAAAAATTCTTACAGTAGCATTTTCAATGGGAAGTACCTCTTGTGATCTTGTACGTACTCTAAGGTAACCTAAGGATTGTGTATCCATCTGAGTAGGATATACCATGTACTTTTTCATTTTCTGGCCTCTATCCTTTAATTTATTACTAATTTATGATAGTTAAGTAGGAATGTGAACAAAGATTATCAAATAAAAATGGAGCTGCTAGGAAACAGCTCCATGGTTTATCTTATCATATTAAATGTTTATCTTCTTGATGAATCTCCGGATAAGGAAATCACTTGTAAATTGACTACAGGTTGTAACCTTTCCTGATACGCTTGTCTTAATCCGTCTAAATTAAATTTAGAATCTAAAAACTTATGAAGTGATTCTACAAGTGACAGCTCCTCATTACTACTTGTTGCTTCAGAGTTGCTAGCTGCTGTAGTATCTGCCGCCTGTATATTATTAGTTGTATTTGAACTTGGACTAGTAGTCGCTCTAGTTTGATCAGTAGTTGTATCAGTTTTTGCTGATGACTCTGTATCTTGTGCATAATAAATCTTATTAAAGAACTCATATAAAGCACTAGATAGTTGTGCTTCAGGTACCAAACTTAGTTCAAAATGATCAGAAAAATATTCATTTAACTGTGATACTTCTTCAGGATCAATAACTATTACATTACATGAAGCAAATTTACGGCTTTCGTCTGGATTAGTAGCATTAATTTCAGCAAATACAAAAGTCATGCCCAAACTATTTCCTGTTAAACGGCCACCTGAACTAATAGAAGCAATTGATGAATCAAAGCTTGAGAACTTAGCAAGTTCAGCGGTGTTTGTGGGTTTCATTACTACCTCTAACAAATAATTCTGATCTAATCCCAAAACAATTATAGGCTTTGTCATCTTAATGCTAAAAGCAGGGGGTCCTATTGTTACTTCACAAGTTAATGGAGTGGTAGTAAGACCACGTCTGACAGTTGCTGTTATTGTAGTTTTGCCGACTTTATTAGCTGTAAAGGTGCCATTCTCATTGACAGAAGCAATATCTGGGTTAGCAGACTTAAAGCTAACTTTTGCATCTGCCTCAAGATTATAAACCTTCAAGGTAAATGATCTACCATTTACTAAAGTGATAGTGTTGAGATTCAGCCGATATTCGTTATTTTTCTCCTTTTCGATTTCTGATGCCTGCACTATACTAACTGAGGTTGGCATAATATGTGGCAAAAAAGTAAAGAAAAGAAGTGAGCCAAAGAAAATTAAACATATATTAAGAAATCTCTTTTTCATGGCAACTTCCTCCAATTTATAGTAAAATAAGTTTCACATCCTATTATCTGCCTATAATATATCACTTGTTTTTGTCAGAAAGATGTCATAAAGCAATAAAATGTTAAATATTTATTATCTGCAACTGCTTATTTTTATAAATATTTTATAATATACTTTAATTGGGATTAAGTGTAAGATTAATTAAGTTTTACTACTTGTATAGCAAATATAGTTATTATATAATAATGTATGCTGAGTATTGATTTTGGCTCATTATTAGGTTTTGCATAAGGCTTGATTATATACATGACTGATATATGGAACTTGACAAGCTTACTAAGGAAAATATTGGTTACAACATAAAGGAGGTATCTATTATGCAGCATATCTTAATAGCAGATGACAATCATGATATTACTGATATCTTATCCACTTATTCTAAGATGGAAGGATTTGAACCTATAGTAGCAGCTGATGGAGAGGAAGCAATCAAGTTATTCGATGAATATAATCCGGATGTGGTATTATTGGATGTAATGATGCCTAAAGAAGATGGTTATGAGGTATGCCGAAAGATTAGAAGTAAATCAAATGTTCCTGTAATCCTTATAACCGCCAGAGGTGAGGATTTCGATAAGATTATGGGACTGGACATAGGAGCAGATGATTATATAGTTAAACCTTTTAGCCCAAGGGAAGTTATGGCTAGGGTGAGAGCCGTTCTTAGAAGAATGACAAACAACTCGAAAGACAGCACATCAGAGAATGTGGTTACCATAAGCAACCTGGAGATTAATTTGGAGGAATATACCTTACATATTGGTGGTAAGAAGATAGCTCTTACTAAGAAAGAAATAGAAACCATGTGGACACTGGCATCTAATCCTAACAAGGTATTCACAAGAGATAATCTTTTGGATAGCCTTTGGGGATTTGACTACTTTGGTGACAGTAGGACTGTGGATTCACATATAAAAAGACTACGGGCTAAGATAGACGCAGTCCAACATCCAGACTGGTCTATAAAAACTATCTGGGGTGTGGGATACAAATTTGAAGTTGTAGAAAAGTAGATGGGTAACCTACAAGGTGGAGGAAATAATAAGTTATGGCCAAAAAAAACAAGGTTCGTGTTTATAACCGTTTGTTTTTCAAGCTGTATTTAAATTATGCAGTGATGCTTCTTGTGACTGCTGTATTAATTTGTCTGATTTTTATGCAGCTGTATAAGAACACAGCTATGAAAAACACCCGTGAGCAACTGATGGAACAGGCAGTCAACATTTCAGATATGACTACAATGAATTACATAAACACTCAGAACAATACTGGGTATCTTAAATTCATAAATGACATGCAAAAGATTATGGGTGCAGATATATGGACTATCTCCAACCCAAATGCCCTTATACCTATGAACAATTTATTAGAGACTAATTCTTATGAAGAGATTGCAGTGGGGTATATGGAATATCTAGATTTGGTTGACAGTGCATTTATGAATAAGAGAGTGTATAGCATAGCAGATGATGAAATATATCAGACGCAAACCATGACCGTGGCTGTTCCGATTTTAGGAGTTAACCGAGAGGTGGCAGGGGCTTTATTATTAAAAACACCTGTTATGGGAATAAAGGATGTTGTTAATGACAGCTTATATTT
The DNA here is from genome assembly GCA_012520635.1 of Clostridiales bacterium. GTDB lineage: Bacteria > Bacillota > Clostridia > Lachnospirales > Lachnospiraceae > Mobilitalea. The sequence goes on from JAAYNY010000007.1 coordinate 9,899, forward strand.
GATTGTTGTAAGCAGTATTGTTGGCTTAGCGATCTCATTTATTATAATTATAGTATTTGCAACTGAGCTATCACTGCCTATATCTAGGATGAGAGCAACCGCTCTTTCTCTTGCGGCAGGAAATTATCATTCTAAGACGGGAATAAAGCGAAACGACGAGCTTGGTGACTTAGCCAAGACTGTGGATATCCTATCTGAAAAACTCCTAGAAAATGAAATACAAAGAAAAAATTTAGATCAAATGCGATTGGATTTTTTCGCGAACATTTCCCATGAGCTTAGAACTCCAATTACGGTATTAAGAGCTTATACTGAGACTTTAATTGATGGTGTAGTTACTGATGAAGAGAAAGTTAATCAATACTATGATAGAATGCTTATAGAATGTAAGAGTATGGAGCGATTAGTTGGAGATTTGATGATATTGTCAAAAATGCAAAATCCCGATTTTGTAATTGAAAAAGAACCAGTTAATCTAATTCAGATATTTGATGATATTAACCGCAGTGCCGGTGCAATAGCAGAAAAGAAAAAAATAAAAATCGATATTAATAAAAGCCAAGATGTCATTATGATGTTAGGTGATTATGATAGATTAAGACAGATGTTTATGGTCATTTTAGATAATGCCATAAAATTCTCTGATGATTCTAAGACTGTTCACATAAATTTGTCTCAATCGGACAAAATAATAGTGTCAATCAGAGATGAAGGTATAGGAATGGATTCAGAAGAAATAGATAATATATTTGAGAAATTTTACAAGTCAAATCTTAGACAGAATGCATCAGGAACAGGGCTGGGTCTTGCAATAGCAAAACAGATAGCAATAAAGCATGATGGCAATATAGAAGTAAGTTCTAGACTTGGAGTAGGAAGTACTTTTACATTTGAATTTCCCTCTTATGAAATGGAATATTCAGAAGCTTCGTCCCTGTAAATACCAGTAAAAAACAAGATAAAGACCTTGAAAATTCATAAGTAATACATTATAATATTATTAAAGAAAAGTTCCTGAGGTGTTCGATACTCCTGTTATTTTGAACCTACATGATGTAACACGGGATTCCTACATTTGTGGGTGGATGTCAAGCCGCCAAGTCAGCGGAAGGCAGAAGCTTACATGCGGTCGCCCACCTAGCTTAGCTAGGAGTCAAAATGCAGGAACCGGCATTTCGGGTATATACTAAAGATAAGAGCGGCTTCGGCCGCTTTCTTTTTTTGTATATTTAAGCCCTATATGACTTATTATGTAACTTAATCTATACTTTACTTGTAATTTGTCCCAGAAGAATTTATAATGTGTTTATATATTCTAAAAGGACATATTAATATTAACCTCATATTAAGGAGGAATAGAGATTAGATGAAGCACGGATTTATTAGGATTGCAGCTGCATCAGCAAATATTAGACTTGCAGATTGCACTTACAATGGAGTACAGATAAGGGATATTATAGATAGAGCTGAAGAAGATAAAATTAGGCTTCTTGTATTTCCAGAGCTTTCCCTTACGGGTTATACCTGTGGAGATTTATTTTATCAGGATACCCTTCTTAATCAGGCTAAAGAAGAAGTAAATCAAATCAAGGATTACACCGATGACAAGGAAGTAATTGTGGTATTAGGTTTTCCTTATGAGTGTGATGGAGTTTTGTATAATACTTCTGCTGTTATTCAAAGGGGCAAACTACTTGGATTAGTAGCAAAGACCAATATTGACTCCCATGAAGCAAGATATTTTTCTAGGGGCCCTGAGATAGCAGTTAAAGTAGACTTTATGGGTGAGGAAGTATACTTTGGATCAAAGCTATTATTTGAATGTAAGAATATGCCGGATTTTATTTTTGAAGTTGGAATAGGTATTAACTGGATTAAACAATGTTCTTCTAAAGCCACTGTTATAGCCAATATATCAGCCAGTGAAGAAGTAATAGGTAGGGCAGATTATCGCAGACAATATGTAGAAAGCCAATCTATGGGATTAACCTGTGGATATGTCTATGCAGAGGCTGGCCAAGGAGAATCTACAACCAATTCAGTATATTCAGGTCATAACCTTATAGTTGAAGATGGAGTTATTCTTAAGGAATCAGAACCTTTTGAATATAAATTAATCTATAGTGAGATTGATTTAGGTAAGCTTAAAAGCAAAAGAAAGAGATTGACTAGAACTACTAATCAGAATGATTTGGATTATGTAAGTATTCCATATTACTTCTCTAAAGAGGTAATTGAGGATAAAGAATATAAATTAAGTAGAAGAATTAATCCTTCTCCTTTTATTCCTGAGGATGATAAGGAAAGGGAGAGGATGTGTAAGGATATAATAACGATCCAGGCTATGGGATTAAGAGGAAGGCTATCTCATATTGGAAGTACTTGTGCCATTATTGGATTGTCTGGGGGCTTGGATTCAACTTTGGCCTTATTGGTAATGGACAGGGCATTTGACATGTTGGGTCTTGACAAGAAAGGGATTCTAGCTGTAACAATGCCGGGATTTGGGACATCTGATCGAACTTATAATAATGCCAGATCTCTTGCCAGCTCCCTTGGTGCCACCACCATGGAGATAGCTATAAGAGATGCAGTAAGGCAACATTTTAAAGATATAGGACAGGATATAGATAACCATGATATTACTTATGAGAATAGTCAAGCAAGAGAGAGAACCCAGATTCTTATGGATCTAGCCAATATGCATAATGGACTGGTGATTGGACCTGGTGATATGTCTGAACTAGCCCTTGGATGGACTACTTATAATGGGGATCATATGTCCATGTATGGAGTGAATTCTTCGGTACCAAAGACAGTGGTAAGACTGCTGGTAGAGTATGTTGCAAATACCACTGATAATAAAGGCTTATCCTTGGTACTAAAAGATATATTAGATACACCTGTTAGTCCTGAGCTATTACCCTTAAGGGGTAAGGAAGTTTCCCAACGGACTGAAGATTTTGTAGGACCCTACCTACTGAATGACTTCTTTATGTATTATATACTTCAGTATGGATTTGCTCCGGGGAAAATTTACCGACTTGCAAATGAAGCCTTTGAAGAAGAATATAGCAGTGAAGAGATATTAAAATGGTTAAAGGTGTTTTATAAGAGATTTTTTTCTCAGCAATATAAAAGGTCTTGTCTACCGGATGGACCAAAGATAAGTGATCTATCTGTGTCTCCTAGGGGAGGCCTTGTAATGCCAAGCGATGCAAATGCTTATCTATGGCTAGAAGAGCTTAACAAGTTAGATATCCAGAAATAAGTAAAAATTTTACTACAAGAATAGATTGCTAAAAGTCATTAAAATCAAAAGCAGCATGATATTTTATGAGATAGAAATATAATGCAAAAGAGAAGGAGATTATTATGGCACTTAAGATTGTTACAGATTCAGCATCTGATACACCAAAAAGTATTATTGAGAAATATGGATTGCATGTAATACCTACACCTGTAGTAATTGATGAGAAGGATTATTTTGATGGACAGACAATATTTCCGGCGGAATTTTATGATATTTTAAGAAGCAAAGAAGACATTAAGACTTATCATATTAATTCTGCCATGTTTTATGATAACTTTTTACCTTATGCTAAAAATGGTGATGAAGTAATATATATATGCTTTTCCACTGGAATTGCAGGAACTTTTAATGCAGCCAATATTGCAAAGACAGAGTTACTTGAAGAGTATCCTGATTTTGATTTAACGATTATTGATTCTAAATGTGCATCCTTGGGATTTGGACTTGTGACATATTATGCACTTAAAATGCAGGAAGCTGGTGCAAGTAAAGAAGAGATAATTGATGGAATCAATTGGCACTGTAAACATATGGACCATATTTTCACAGTTAAGACTCTGGAGTATTTGTTAAAAGGAGGTCGCCTTAGTAGGACCTCAGCAGTTGCCGGAAGTCTGCTTGATATAAAACCAATAATTGAGATAAATGATGAAGGATCCCTTGTGGCAATAGAAAAGGTTAGGGGAAGACAAAAATCCTTAAAGCGTTTGATTGAAATGGTTGGAGAAAGAGGCGTGGATCTGAACAATCAGATGATTGGGGTAGTCCATGGGGATGATGCTGAAACTATGGAGGCTGTAAAGGATAAACTAAGGGAAAAGTACAGTTGCAGTAACTTTTTGGATAACTATGTTGGATGTGCTATAGGTGCACATACAGGACCTGGAATTATAGGAATAATATATCTGGATGAAGAATCACCCTATAAAAAATATTTAGTATAAGTACATAAACTTAGAACAACATTCTATAAGCATTGCTTGCAGAACGTTGTTCTAAGAAGGTGCTATGTAAGTATGTTTAGGGTGCGGCATTGGCTTTATCCAGCACAAGCTTAATTCCGTTAATTAGATGGGTTTGGGTATATCTGCTATCCTCGTCTAGTTTAAGCTGATCAATAGGAACATCATTAATTAATTGTGCCTCAATTTCATTTAAGGAAGGTTCTACAAGAGGAAACATAGTAGTGATTGTTTCGTCAATATTTACTATTCTTACTGAATTAATATGGTTTTCATCTAATACCACCTCGAGATTAATAATTGTATCACCCAGTGGAATAGAAGCGTTCCAGACTCCAGCTTTATAGAGACTTGTTTGGGTAGCTGAATCTTCTTTATCCTTGCCTGTAAACATAAAAATTAACAGAAGAATTAGAAGGATACCTAATGCAGCAAAAATTACAGTGTATATGATTTCTTTTAATTGAATAACGATTATTTTAGTCTTCGCCATTTCTATCCTCCAGAGCATAGCTGCTTCATTGTCATAATCTTATTATATATTATTATGCACTATATTAATTTATGCAGATAATTTGCATTAGAATATTAATGTTGGTATATAAATAATCTTAAACTAAAAAGAAAAGGGGTTGGGTATGTCTTTACAGTTATATCTTGGAAGTGCCGGTTCCGGTAAGTCCTATCAAATGTATCAGAATATAATTAAAGAATCTATGCAAAATCCGGATGTCAATTATTTGATAATTGTACCAGAACAGTTTACCTTGCAGACACAAAAGGATATCGTATCCATGCACCCAAACCACGGGGTCATGAATGTAGATATCCTATCTTTTATGCGTTTTGCTTATCGTATATTTGATGAAGTTGGTGGTAATGACTATCCCATACTTGAAGATACAGGAAAGAGCATGGTAATTCGCAGGGTAGTGGCGAGAATGAAAAAAGATTTAATACTGTTTGGATCAGGTGTAAGAAAGCCTGGTTTTATAGATGAGTTAAAATCCCTCTTGTCTGAATTTTATCAATATAATATTAAGCCTGATGATTTTGACCAGATGATGGAGATTTCCGCTAAGAAGCCCTTGCTAAAAGCAAAGCTACAGGACATAAGAGCAATATTTGATGGCTTTGCCGATTTTATGAAGGAGCGTTATATAACAGCTGAGGAAATACTTCTTGTTCTTAGTAAAGTAATTGATAAATCAGACTGGCTTAAAAACAGTGTTATCTGTCTTGATGGATTTACAGGATTCACTCCCTGTCAAAATGAAATTCTGGCTAAGATGATGGCCATGGCAAAAAAAGTTATGGTTACAGTAACCATTGATTCTAGGGAGCCCTTGTCAGGTAATGAATCAGAATATCAGCTTTTTGGTCTTAGCCAAAAGACTATAAAAAAACTTTATGAGATAGCAGATGAGACTCATACAGATATAGAAAAACCAATCTATGTTCAAGAAGCTCTTGGACATGGTATACCTTATCGTTTTTGCAATTCTCCTGCCCTGGCATTTCTAGAACATAATCTATTTCGTTATCCTTATAAGGTATATGATAAGGAGCAAGCTGAGATTAGTATACATTCAGCAAAGAACCCTGAAGGGGAGATTGCCTTTGTGGTAAGAGAGATAAAACGGCTTGGAAGAGAAGAGGGTTATCGTTATAAGGATATAGCTGTTGTTACAGGAGATATTGAAAGTTATGGCCGTATAGCTAAAAGTTATTTTATCAATAACAGTATACCCTGTTTTATTGACTACAAAAAAGCTATACTGGGCAATCCCTTTGTAGTATTCTTACGTTCAGCAATTCAGATAGTAGCTGAGGATTATAATTACGAAAGTGTATTTGCCTATTTGAGATCTGGATTAAGTGATATATCAGAAAATGATACGGATTATTTAGAAGATTATATTCTTGCTATGGGAATACGTGGAGCAAAGGCTTATTTAGAGCCTTTTAAAAGAACATATGGAAGAAAAAAGACTGTTGATTTAGAAAGAGTAAATCACATTAGAGAAAGGTTTATAGAAGAAGTTCATCCCCTTTATGAGGTACTAAAAGACAAGGAAAATACTGTGGCAGATTATACTAAGGCACTTTATGACCTGGGGATACGTCTGGGTATATGGGATAAACTTGAGAAGTTAAATGATTATTTCATAGAGAAAAATCTGCCTTTAATGTCCAAAGAGTATGAACAGGTCTATAGGATTGTTATGGATATCTATGACCAGATTGTACTCCTGCTTGGTGATGAGCATATAAGTCTTAAAGAGTTTGGTGAAGTTCTTGAAACAGGACTTATGGAGACCAAGGTAGGGCTAATACCTCCAGGCATGGATGAGGTGGTTGTAGGAGATACACAAAGAACAAGACTTAAGGATATTAAGGCTCTCTTCTTTATAGGAGTTAATGAGGGAATAGTTCCAAAGGTAATTGGAAGCGGAGGTATATTGTCTGATATGGAGAGAGAGCTTCTGACAGATAGTGGGATTGAACTGGCACCAACTAAGAGGCAACAGGCATTTACCGAGAACTTCTATATGTATTTGAGTATGACTAAACCAAAGGATAAGTTATATATTACTTTTCATAAAGTAAATGAGGAAGGTAAGTCCATTGGTCCTTCATTCTTAATTGGAAAAATAATGACATATTTTGATAAGTTAGAGATTATTAATGAAGATGATAATAATTTGGATTTAGAATATCTACTTCAAGATGATGGTATAGCCTATCTTTCAAGTGAACTAAGGAAAGTAGGAGATGGGGGCTATGATTTTTATAGATCTTCTGTAATATTTAATGAGTTATATAATCATTACAAGGAAGATGAAGAAAAAAGTAGGATATTGGACTTGCTAGAAGCGGGTGCTTTTTATGTGAATAAAGAAAGGGGAATATCTAAGGAAACTGCATATCTTTTGTACGGTGATAAATTAGTTGGTAGTGTTACTAGGCTTGAACGTTTTGCAGGTTGTGCATATGCACATTTTATGTCCTATGGACTTTCCCTTGAGGAACGAAAGGAATATAAGCTGGCTGTGCCAGATATAGGTAATATATTTCATAATGCCATAGATGAGTTTTCCAAGATGCTAGATGGAAGTCAGTATAATTGGCATACCATACCAGACGACATAAGAAAAGAGTGGGCTATTAAGAGTGTTGAAAAGGCTGTGGAGGAATTTGAGGGTACTTATCTTAAGAGTAGTAAAAGAAATGAATACCTAATTACTAGATTAGAGAGAATCACGGTAAGAACCTTGTGGGCCTTGTGTAATCAGATAAGACAAGGTGCATTCGAGCCTGCTGGATATGAGATGCCTTTCTACCATATACCAGATGAAACCCTTTCCTTAAAAGGAAGAATCGATAGGCTTGATTTATATGAGACTGAGGATAAGGTGTATGCAAGGGTGGTTGACTACAAATCAGGTTCCACATCATTTGATATTCAAAAAATTTATTATGGCTTACAACAGCAGCTGGCTATATACCTTAGTGCTGCCATGGAATTTCTCGGTAATCAATATAAGGGTAAAGAAATTATTCCAGCAGGAATCTTCTACTATAATATTGATGACCCTATAGTAGCTAAGTCTGATAACGTAGACCAGGATATATATAAGAGCCTTAAGATGAGTGGGCTTGTTAATAATGACAAAGAGCTTATTGGCCTGATGGACAATAAGCTACAAGGTCCAGATGGAAATCTTCGACCATCGGCTAAGTCTGATATAATTCCTGTGGATACCAATAAAGAGGGAGAGTTAACAAAGCGCTCTTCAACTGCCAGTGGTAATCAGATAATGGCACTACTTGAATTTGTTAATCAGAAGCTTGTGGAGGATAAGAGCAAGATTCTTGAGGGAGATTCAAGACTTAACCCTTACAGGTCTGGAGATAGAAGGGCCTGTGATTATTGTGAATATAAATCAGCCTGTGGATTTGACCCAAGACTTCCAGGCTATTCCTATCGTAATCTTGCTAATAAATCAGTAGAAGAATTAAAGAAAGAAATATGGGGAGATAAGGAGGGGGATGTAGATGAGATGGACCAAAGCACAAAAGAAAGTAATTGATACTAGGAATAAGAATTTACTGGTGTCTGCGGCAGCAGGATCAGGTAAGACAGCAGTGCTTGTGGAACGGATTATTAATATGATATCAGAAGGGGAAAAGCCACTGGATATTGATCATCTTCTTATTGTTACCTTTACTAACGCAGCAGCTGCACAGATGAGAGATAGAATAGGTAAAGCTCTTGATAAAAAGCTATTAGATGATCCGGGTAATCTTCATATTAGGAAGCAAGCTTCCCTGCTTCAAAGTTCACATATTACTACAATTCATAGCTTTTGCCTCAATGTAATTCGCAATTATTTTCATATAATTGACCTTGACCCCTC
>JAAYNY010000066.1 GCA_012520635.1 Clostridiales bacterium
CGTCGCCTTCTTTAAACAAATAAACCCATTTTGTCATGTTTTTATGCCCTCCTAAATTTTTTATTATTTATCATCCGCTTTTAATAAGATCATAATATTTATAATTTATGATGCGGATCTGTTGGTTGCATTTACGTAAAACACCATCGCATTTTTAGTCACCAAAAAGAATTATATCACAGTTAATCCATTTAAGGGAAGTACTTTTTCTAAAATCTGAATTTATTCTCAAAATATGACTTCAAATCAGCAATTTTAATTCTCTCCTGAGCCATTGAATCCCTATCACGAACTGTAACACAACCATCTTCTTCGGAATCGAAATCATATGTTATACAATATGGTGTTCCGATTTCATCCTGTCTACGATATCTCTTTCCTATATTACCTCTGTCATCATATTCACAATTGTAGTATTTACATAACTCTTGGTATATTTTCTCTGTAGGTTCTGCTAGTTTCTTTGATAAAGGTAAAACACCTATCTTAACCGGTGCTATAGCAGGGTGGAAATGAAGCACTGTTCGTTTATCTCCATCCTCCAACTCCTCTTCATCATAAGCAGAACATAAGAATGCTAGGGTAACGCGGTCTACACCAAGAGAAGGCTCTACTACATAAGGAATATATTTTATCTTCTTCTCGTCATCATAATAGCTCATATCTTCTTTAGAGGCATTTTGATGCTGAGTCAAATCATAATCTGTACGATCTGCAATACCCCACAGTTCACCCCATCCGAATGGGAATAAGAATTCGATATCTGTGGTTGCTTTACTATAGAAGGAAAGCTCAGCAGCATCATGATCTCTTATCCTAAGCTCTTCTTCTTTAAGACCTAGGTTTTTAAGCCAATCAATACAGAACTGTTTCCAATACTCAAACCATTCTAAGTCTGTATCAGGTTCACAGAAGAACTGTAATTCCATCTGCTCAAATTCTCTTGTTCGGAATATAAAGTTACCTGGAGTAATCTCATTACGAAAAGCCTTACCTATCTGACCAATTCCAAAAGGTATTTTCTTTCGGGATGTTCTTTGTACATTTTTAAAATTAACAAATATGCCCTGGGCAGTTTCTGGTCTTAGGTATACCACGTTCTTAGAATCCTCGGTAACCCCTTGGAAAGTCTTAAACATTAAGTTAAATTGACGAATATCAGTATAATTATGTTTACCACAGGTTGGACATACTATATTGTTATCATCAATATATTTTTTCATCTCTTCATGAGGCCAGGAATCAACTGCACCTTCTATAGTGATTCCTTTCTCTTTGATATAATCCTCAATAATCTTGTCCGCACGAAAACGTTCATGACATTCCTTACAATCCATAAGTGGATCTGCAAAACCTTTTAAATGTCCTGATGCTTCCCATATCTGGGTATTCATTATAATCGCACTGTCTAGACCTACATTGTAGGGACTTTCCTGGACAAACTTCTGCCACCATGCTCTTTTAACATTATTTTTAAGTTCAACCCCAAGATTGCCATAATCCCATGAGTTGGCTAAACCACCATAGATCTCTGATCCAGGATATACAAAGCCTCTTGCCTTTGCCAAAGCTACAATTTTGTCCATTGTTTTTTCCATATTCTCATCCTCACATATCTATTAATATTTATAAGTGTTTTATCACTCTTACTATGGTTTAAATACAACAACTACCATTTCATCATTATAACTGCCAACTTTATTATCTTCTATTAGTGTTGCGTTATTGCTATAGTATTTTATATTGCCTTCCACTAAGATTTCATATGGTTCATAAAGAACAAGCACTTTATTCTTTCCATTTTCCATAGCTGTATCCTTACCAACTACAGTATTTTTCTTAGCATCTACATATTGCTCTGGAAGTTCTAGAGGTACATCTTGTAGTGATGCATTATAATATGCTGCAGGCATATTTTGAAATGCGCTATAATGTTCCATCTTAGAATACTTTAGAGTTAGAACTGCCTTACCATTCCTAAGCTCTAGATCTTCAATAGTAACCTCATTGCTACCAACTTTTTCATTATATTTGTTGACTTCGGATGATGTAAATTCATTAAGTTCCGATAGGCTATAATAATTTTCAGTAAATTCTTCAATTATAGCCGTATATATTGTTCCATCACGTTTTACTAACATAGTATTGGTGTTAATATCATTTGTATTCAAAGAGATATTGTCTTTACTACATCCTGCTAAGGCAAAAAAACTAAGCAGTACAACCATATAAAGAACTTTCTTTTTCATAATAACCCTCCAAACATGAATTGAGTTCATCCCATTTTAACCTTAATAGGATATAATTTCAACTTATATTTATAAATGAATTCAACTATAGAATTCTAAGCAATTCACTTGACTTAAATTCACGATCAATATAATGATTCCTATACCGCCTTACGCAAGTTATTAACTCATTAAGAATTTCTTTACTAACTCTAAAAGTATAAAGTTTTCCTATATCTTTAGAAATTATGTACTGCAAGGTATATATAGAAGAAATACTAAGTCTTATGGATCTTGTATCATGGGTTTTGCAATCTTCACATAAGAGTCCACCACTATCTACTGAAAACCTGTACTGCTGATTATCCTTGCCGCATTTTACACATTCAAAAACTTGGGGTGCCACTCCACTTAGTGCTAAAATCTTAAATTCAAATATCACCCGTACTAAAGGAAGTTCAATGGTCTTTTTTGCCACTGCCCTAAGGGTCTGATATAGAAGCTTTAAGATCTCTCTTTCATCATTATTTTCCTTGGTTACGTATTCTGAAAATTCACAAAAATACATTCCATAATATACACTGGCAATATCATCTCTTAACTCCTGAAAATAATTAGATATATCAGCAGAGGTAATGCTATAGGAGTTTCTTCCTACATAAAGGGAGAACTGACCAAAAGAAAAGGGTTGACTGCATGCCAATAAGGCGCTATTAGGTCTTCTAGCGCCTTTGGCAAATGCTGATATTTTTCCAAGTTCTCTTGTTAAAAGAACTAAACGTTTATCATAATCACCAACCGGCATGGCTGATAGTACCATCCCCGTCACAATTGTTACTGATGCCGGCATGAAATCCACCTTCTTTACTTCTTAAATGATAATCTTCCTCCATACATTCTTTTATTGAAGATGCATGACCCCTTGTGCTTGCATCTTCATGTGTGCATGCGATGTAATTTAGGTAATCATCTATCTTACCTGTCTTAACAAAACTTTTCCAATAATCATAATTTTTCATAAATGAGCCCCCTAACCATGATAATATGTTTGTTGTACAAGACATAAATTTTCCTAATATCTTGTATCTATCTTATAGGTTTCCCATCTAGTAATTTTCTAAACTGGTTAGAATATCCCATTTGTATTTTAATTAAAATTATTTTCATTGTAGCCGTAATTTTTAATTAAGAAATCACTATCTCTCCAATCTTTTTTTACCTTAACCCAAAGTTGAAGGTTAACCTTACAATCCAAGAGATTTTCAATTTCTAGCCTTGCCTTGCTTCCTATGTTTTTAAGCATAGAACCGCCTTTACCTATTATCATTCCCTTATGGCTGTCCTTTTCACATATTATTGTAGCATGGATATCTATTAATCCCCCATCTCCTTTGTTGCCTGAAGCAGTATCATTATTAACTCTCTCTTTCATCTGCTCTATACTAACTGCTATGCCATGGGGTATCTCCTCACTAAGAAGCCTTAGGGCTTTTTCTCTAATAAGTTCAGCCACAATCTGTCTTTCAGGCTGATCTGTTATGGTGTCCTCATCAAAATACATAGGGCCAAAGGGTAGGTATCTATACAATATCTTTATAAGTTCATCGGTATTCTCACCCTTTAAAGCGGATACTGGAACAATCTCGGCAAAATTCACTATATCCTTATAGGCTTCTATAAATGTTAGAATCTCACCCTTTTTAACTGTATCAATCTTATTAATGACCAAAATAACAGGTGTCTTAATCTTGGCTAGCTGCTCAGCAATATATCTTTCTCCAGCTCCAATAAATGTACTAGGCTCCACAAGCCAAAGTACAATATCTACTTCCTTAAGGGTTCTTTCCGCAACACTTATCATATATTCACCAAGTTTATTCTTTGCCTTGTGAATACCTGGAGTATCAATAAATATTATCTGTCCTCTTTCATCTGTAAGAACGGTTTGAATCTTATTTCTCGTTGTCTGGGGTTTATTAGAGGTAATAGCTATCTTTTGTCCAATTAAGTGATTCATTAAAGTTGACTTACCCACATTTGGCCTTCCTATCAGAGTAACAAACCCGGATTTTTTCTTATTATCGTACATTTTTTACCTCATCTCATTTAATTAGATTTTTAACTTCGTCAAACATATCTCTATTTTCTTCTATCTTACTTTCATTGCCAATAACACATATATTACCTTCATTTAGAACTGCCCTTACCAAATCAGAAAGGTCTCTAATCTGATCCCTGGTTACATTTATAATCTGATCCCTCTCTTCTTTTAGATTATCATAACTTATACCTGCCAAGTAAAGGCTCAAAGACCGAGCTCCCTTAGCTTGAGGGGTTAGGGGCATATCTAAGGTGCTAATAGTTCCTATAATACTCTTAATTATGTCTCGCTCATCTGCTGCATAAGCTCTTATAAATTCAGGGATTTCCTCGTATACCTTATTGGTCTCCTTAAGGTTTGGATCCCGATATGAGGTAAAGTATACATCACCATCTACACCGGAAAATCCACACATACAACCATAGGCTCCACCCTTTACTCTTATATTGTTCCAAAGATAATCATAACTAAGTATCATCCTTAGAACCCTAAGAGCTCCACTATACTTATATCCTGCCTGCAGATAATTTCCTGCTCTAGCTACATATTGAACCTGCATAGCAGACTTAAAGCCTTCATTCAGACATTTTGGTTTTAGGGGTTCCCTTCTATATCCTTCAAATAATCTTGAGGATGCACTATTAGGTAATTGATTTACAA
>JAAYNY010000067.1 GCA_012520635.1 Clostridiales bacterium
AGTATAAAATAAGGTGTCAGGCACCGTTCACAAATTGTTTACAAGTACCTGGCACCGTTCACACATTATTCACAGTTTTGACACTAGTACCTGACACCTATATAGAGGTTGAAAAGTCTTCTAAAACAGAATTCTAAATCGATCTTCTTACTTTCATCTCTTGCGTAGATGGGAATCTCAGAATAGAGATTATCATCTATATAATATTTTGCCAAGCCAACTTGCTGATTTGATTTTATAGGTGCAGATAAAGACTTTGGAATATCATATTTAATAGTTACTTTTTCATTCTTTCTTAATAGTAATTCTAAATCCCCCTCAATATTTAAGTCTACTAATGGTTTTTGACCACCTTCTACCAATAATGGTGCCAGTTCTTTTTTTTCAAATATTTGCTTTCTCTCATAATTATCTATTCCGTAAGTCATAAGTCTTTTTGTATCTGTCCATTTAAGACTTTTATTAGGGGGCCATCCACAGCCAAGTACAACTGATATTAGGGTTTTGTCAGGACGTTTTATAGCTCCTACAAAGCAATATCCTGCCTTTCCAGTAAATCCTGTCTTTACACCTACTGCTCCGTCCATCATATATAGGAATCTATTTTTATTAGAAACTGAAAAGCTTCGACCATTTTTAAGTTCTTTAAATTGATAGGATGGTGTATTTGTTATGGCTATAAAGTCATTATTATTTATTGCATAAGCTGCTATAACTCCAAGATCTTTTGCAGTTGTATAATGGCCTTCTGCATCTAGGCCGTTGGGTGTTACAAAGTTTGTGTTATAGCATCCCAAAGATCTAGCCTTATCATTCATCATAGTTGCAAAACCTTCTACCGTTCCACCCAAATGTTCTGCAATGGCTACTGCAACATCATTATGACTCTCAAGCATTAGGGAATAGAGGAGATCTTTAAGATAATACTGCTCTCCTGCTCTTATATTTAATTGGACATCTGGCATCCTTGCTGCATAAGAAGATACGGTAACTACATCATTAAGATTTCCTTTTTCCAGAGTGACTATACAAGTCATTATCTTTGTAGTACTAGCCATTGGTAGTTCTTCATAACCATTAACTTCATACAATACCCTATTATTCTCTCCATCCATTAGTAAGGCTGATTTGGAATTTAATTTTAATTTTGGTATTTCAAGATCTAATTGCTCAATATGATAATTCTTATTCTCCTCCTCCAACTTCTTTTCCATATCCTCAATTACATACTTATATTGGTTAAATGTCTCATCATAGTAGTTTTTTAGATATGTAAAATTGATGTAGGTAAATAAGATAATGAGACCAATACAAGCTAGGTATATTACAAATTGTTTGGTATTAAGTTTTATCAATTAAATCATCCTATCCTTTTCCTTATTTTAATTTATTTGTTTCTTTACTGACTTATTCCTAAGATGTATAATTATTACAGCTAAGTCAGTAAGGATAGGATTTTTAAAGAAATATACCTCCATCTATTCCGATATTACTACATTTATATTATCAACCTTCATATCCTTAGGTCCTGCTAGAACACAGCCTTTGTCCTTTGCATAATAGATATAATCAATTATCTGTCTAGTTATTCTTTCTCCTGGTGCAAGAACTGGGATTCCCGGTGGATAGCACATAATAAACTCGCCAGAGATATGATCTACACTTTCTTTGATTGGAAGCTTCTTCTTATCACTGTAAAATGCTTTTTGTGGAGATAGGACAAGTACAGGATTAATGTAATCAAATGTAAGCATTTTGCTTGCTTCTTTGCCATATCTTCTCTTTATATCTGCTAAGGATGAGATAAGTCTTTCTATTTCAAATGAACGATCACCAGCTGTTATTACAGCAAGAAAATTCCCTATATCACCAAACTCTATTAAGATGTCATAATCCTCTTGCAATAAGTCACTAATCTCTATGCCTGCTAAACCAATTTGTGTTGTATTTACTGAAAGCTTGGTTCTATCAAAATCAAATATTGTATCACCGTTAATTATCTCATTTGAGAATGCATAATAGCCACCTAGGTTGTTAATCTCACTTCTAGCATATTCAGCCAGTTCCAAGGTCTTTGCAACCTTTTCCTTACCATGAAGATACATATGTCTCCTGGATATATCCAGTGATGACATAAGTAGATATGAACCACTAGTAGTCTGAGTCAAGTTAATTATCTGTCGAACATAGCCACTATCTATTCCTTCACCACAAAGTAGAAAGGAACTTTGGGTAAGAGAACCACCGGATTTGTGCATACTAACAGCGGCCATATCTGCTCCTGCAGCCATAGCACTTATGGGAAGCCCTTCACCAAAGTAAAAATGTGCTCCATGGGCCTCGTCAACCAATACTTTTATATTATGTTTATGTGCTAGGGTAACAATTTCTTTAAGATTAGAGCATATTCCAAAATAAGTAGGGTTATTAACTATTATAGCTTTAGCGTCAGGATGTTTGATTATGGCCTCTTCAATATCACTTAGGCTCATACCCAGGGGAATTCCAAGTTCATGGTTAACCCCAGGATTAATATATATGGGAACTGCCCCACATACTATTAAAGCATTAATTGAGCTTCGATGAACATTTCTTGGAATTATTATTTTATCTCCTGCCTTACAAGTAGACATAATCATTGACTGTACAGCAGCAGTTGTACCATTTACCATAAAAAAAGCAGCCTTAGCCCCAAATGCTTCTGCAGCTAGTTCTTCTGCAACTTTTATAATAGAAGTTGGATGTATTAAGTTATCAAGGGTTTTAGTGGAATTAACATCTGCTTTTAGGCACTGTTCACCTAAAAATTTAGTAAGCTCTGGATTTCCTCTCCCACCCTTATGTCCCGGTACATCAAAATGAACCATGCGGGTATTTTTATGTGCTTCTACTGCTTCATGTATGGGGGTATTATGTTGAGTATATTCTTTATTCATATTTTGGCTCCTCTAATAAATGTTCATGCCGCTGAATATTTCTATCATTTCCTTTCTTAAGTTGTTGGTAATCTCTAGCCTTTGCTTTGGAGGTAATTCATATACATCAGTATTAAATAAATAGTGTTGTAACTCCACTTCTTTTCTAAGCATTTTTGTATGAAAGATATTGGACTGATATACATTTACATCTATGGCATCATAAATGGCCAGAGTATCTTTATCAATATAATCTTGTATTGAAGTTATATTGTGGTCAATGTAGCATTTTTTCCCTTCAAGATCTCTTGTAAATCCCCGCACTCTATAGTCAATTGTAATAATATCTGAATCAAAGCTTGCAATCAGATAATCAAGGGTATTTAAGGGCGAAACCTCTCCACAGGTAGAAACATCAATATCAACCCTAAAGGTAGATATGGAATTGTCAGGATGATGTTCTGGGAAAGTATGAACAGTTAGATGACTCTTATCTAGGTGGGCATGGATGGTATCTCTATTAGACAAAATTTGCTTTCCCTGATTACAGGATTCATCAATATGTTCAGTGGCTAAAGAGCCCTCAGCTATCAAAATGTTTACTGATGCACCTTGAGGTTCATAATCTTGTTTTGAAATATTTAGAACATAGGCCCCTATCATATTCGTAACATCAAGCAAAATATTTGTTAGACGTTCTGAATTATATTGTTCGTCAATATAAGCTATATAATCCGCCTGTTCTCTGGGGGTTTTTGCATAGCAAACATCATAAATATTAAAGCTAAGTGTCTTGGTGAGGTTGTTAAAGCCATACAAGGTAAGCTTATTCTTCAACTTATCTCTCACAACCTTTCTATTATTATTATAAATACTAATTCAGTATAAAATTCAAGAATTTAATTTTTCATAAAATTATGAATAGCAAAAATTATTATATTAAAATGCATATCAATATGCAAGCACTATTTTTAATAATTGTAAACTTTCTGTTTAGTATAACTGTTACTTTATGAAAAACATAAAAAAAACGAAATATAGTTACATTAAATATCTTTATTAATGTAATTATATTTCGCTCTGATTTTTAGATTCTATAATATCTTTATCTTATATGTCTAATGTAAGTTGCTCTGCTTCCTCTTCTGCTTCTAGCTTAAAATCTTCAACTTTTTCAGGGTTTACAGCTGGAAGAGATTCTAAGGATTGTAAACCAAAGCAACGTAAAAACTCTTCTGTTGTGCCAAATAAAATAGGTTTACCAGGGGCATCAAGTCTACCTACTTCACAAATCAAATTATATTCAACTAATTTGTTAACCGCATGATCTGCCTTAACACCACGAATTGATTCTATCTGAAGCTTAGTAACAGGTTGTTTATAAGCGACAATTGATAAAGTTTCAAGTAAAACTTCTGTTAGAACATGCTTTTTTGGAATAGTTGTAATCTTGATTATACTTTCATATAATGATGGCTTTGTACACATCTGATATGCCCCATCTAATTCAATAATCTGGATGCCACAGCTTTCATCCTCATATTTATCCATCATATTATGTAATATTTTTTTTGTTGTCTCTTGATCATGTTCAACTGCCTGAGCTAGTCGTTCTAATTCAATAGATTCTCCAATTGTAAAGAGAATTGCTTCTAATTGTGCTTCTACTTCTTTTAGTCCCACTAAAATCCGTCCTCCTCCATCTTTATAATGCTTGTAGCTAAATATGTAATCTTGATGTCATCAAACATATACTCTTGCTCTATCTTAACTCTTCCTTGTTTTATCAGTTCAAGAATTCCTAGAAATGTCACAATAACTCCCATCTTACTTGTCTGTTCATCAAGAAGGTTTCTAAAGTAAAAAACCTTGTGACGTATTCCATACTCCTGTATATGAATAAATATTTCACTAAGATTAATTTCCTCTTTTTCAATTTTCCCGAATTTACTTCGAATTGGATCAATCTTATTAAAATTCCTCTTAATAATCGAATTAAAAATCTCTTGTAGTTTTGTTAAGGTCAAATCACCAATAAGTTCTTCAACGTCAATTTCTTCTTTGTAATCAGCTATTTCATCAGGAATGGTAGGTGGCTTATATAATACTCTAGCCGCATCATCCTGCTTGTCCCTTAACTTATCAGATACATATTTAAACATCTTATATTCCAGTAGCCTATCAACTAATTCCTGCCTTGGATCCACTTCATCTTCGTCTTCTTTAACCTCCACAGGAAGCAACATTCGAGACTTAATATTTATTAAAGTAGCTGCCATTACAAGAAACTCACTCATGACCTCCATATCTTTTACCTTCATGTTTTGAATATATTCAAGATATTGATCAGTGATTTCAACTATTGGAATATCATAAATATTTATTTTATTTTTATCAATTAAATGAAGCAGAAGGTCAAGAGGACCTTCAAATGCCTCCAGTTTTACCGGAATGCTCATATTGCTCCTTTCATTCTGCCTTTAATGTAATCTTTAATAATTCTGGTGGGTTTAGAAATCTTGGCATAAAAGAATGATTTCCCGCACCTCTGGAAACTATCATGTTTTTTTGTTTTTCTCTATATAAGCCTCCATCATATTTTGGAAACAAACGAACTTGAGGAGAAATAACCCCTCCTATAAAAGGAATCCTTATCAAACCACCATGCAAATGGCCTGAAAGAATCAGGTCAGCTCCCCATTCAATATATTCTTTAAAATATACAGGATTATGAGCTATTAATATCTGATATTCCTTATTATTTGGTCTACCAATATAGCTTATAATCTCTTCTTTCTTAAGTTCAGGGGGCTTTCCTTTGACATAGAAATCACCAGGAATTGATAGGCCCGTAATTCTTACCCTATTATTATATAATAATAGGCTGTCATTGTCTAAGATATGAACACCCAACTTTAGTAGCATGTCCTTGTATGATTTCCAGGACTCCTTTAAAGCTATAAGCTCTTTATCAGAATGATCGGTCTTCTTCCTGATAAGATCCTCATAATACTCCTCATGATTACCATAGGCATAATAAATAGGATAATGCTTCTTAAGTTCTACTAGTAAATTATAAGCATTACCTGGATAACAAGGTCTTCTCTTTGTAATTAAATCCCCTGCTATTATAATAAAATCAGGCTTTTGTTCCAAGATTTTTTGAATAAGTTTTATGTTTTTTTTACTAAAACTTCTATTGTGAAGATCTGAAATAACAACAAACGATATATTTTGTGAATCTATTTCTAACTTATTAGACTTTATAAGATAGTCTTTTGTAACAATAAATCTATGTTCAATTAAGGACCATAATATTAATAGAAATATTAATATTAGAATAATCAATATATATTTCATCAAGTCTCCTTTCTGTCTGACGAGACTAAAGATAATCTTATCCATTATAATATAACTGTAAGCCATAAATGTGTCAACAAAGATTAAATGACTACAAGAACTATATAATAAGAGAACCCCCTTTTATCAAAAAGGAGGTTCGGTTCATTATGTTTATTAGTTCAATGGTAGATTACAAAATATTTTTTTAGGGATTTGATGAAACAATCCAAATATCCTGCCTGCCTAATATCTTCAGATGCCAATATATCTACACTTCCTATTTTTTTATTATCATAATAATAGATAATATCACCTATCTTATCCTCAGTAGTAAGAGGTGCCTTAACCTCATCATATAGAACTATCTCTTTTCTTATGTTCTCAGAACTTTCTCCTTTTGAACATAGATAGGAGAAGTCTCTAGCAATTTTTCCATTAACAGATTCCTTAACACCTTTTACTACTGCAACTGGTTCTAGGGATAGATCTTTATTGTCATCTACGAATATTGAATAATTAGCAAATCCATAATTTAATAATTTAGCAGCTTCAGCAAATCTGGTTTTGGTGTCAGGTGCAGCCAGGATTACTGCAATAAGATCCATATCATTTCTTCTTGCTGTGGCGGATAAGCAATATTTTGCTACACTGGTAGAACCAGTCTTTAAGCCAGTAATACCTTTATAGGATCTTATAAGTTTATTAGTATTAGTTAAACCAAACTCTGTCCTTCCTTTTCTAGTTGTATGTACAAATGTATCCATCCAAATGGTAGCATAGTTGCTTATCTCAGGAAATCTTGTAATTAGTTCTCTTGACATAATAGCAACATCATAGGCTGAAGAATAATGATTATCAGCATCTAATCCGCAACAATTAACAAAGTTAGTATTGTTCATTCCTAGTTCTTTTGCTCTTTCATTCATTCTAGCCACAAACTCTTCTTCTGAGCCCCCAATATGTTCAGCCATTGCAACAGAAGCATCATTGGCACTGGCTATACTTATGCACTTTATCATGGTTTCAACATTTTGAACTTCATTGGGCTCTAGATAAACTTGAGATCCCCCCATAGAGGCCGCATGTTCGCTAACGGTAACATCATCCATCATATTAATTTGCCCTGCCTCTAAGGCTTCATAGATAAGTAGTAAGGTCATAATCTTGGTAATACTGGCAGGTTTTAACTTTTCATCTTTGTTTTTTTCAAATAAGATCGTTCCTGTGGAACCCTCAATTAATACTGCAGATGGAGATTCCAAATTTATACTATTATCTACTTTAGCTATTACTGGTATAACGTCCTCAAATTCTGGCTTTGTCAATTTAACTTGTGCACCTTTTATTGTATTTGGTATAAGAAGAACAAGAAATATAAATGAAAGTAGTAGGGAAATTAATTTTTTCATATCAGACTCCACTAATATACTGTTATTATTATTTTAATCCATGCTATCCTATTTTAGACCAATCCTTATATAAATTTGTCTACAAAATTATCCACTTATTTTACTGTTACAACACACTTAAGAGTTTTTCCTTTTACTTTAACAGTTATTGTGGCTCTTCCTGGCTTTTTTGCCTTTACCTTACCAAAAACATTGACAGTGGCAACCTCAGGATTATTACTTTTATACCTAGCAAAAGTAGCCGGACCTTTTATTCTTAGTTTATATGATTCTCCAAGATCAAGATTTAATTTCTTTTTATTTAAGTCGATAACTTTCACACGACATTTTAACTTTTTCCCATCTACTTTTGCAATAATATAGGCCTTGCCGGTTCTATAGGCAAATACTCTGCCATGAAAATCAACACCTGCTACCCTAAAGTTAGTAGAGGTATATGAAACCCACTTATTTATACCATATACAAATAACCGATACTCCTCTCCCTTAATCAAATAAATTTCCTGTTTATTTAAATGCACAGAAAAAGGTAAAATGATTTTCTTTCTATAGAACAAGCCTGAGTTAATATAAAGAAAACAAGCTAGTAGAATAAATATTATAAGAAAGATTATTCCTTTATATATTTTTTTAGAAAAACCAGATTTCCCTTTACCTAATATCATATTATCCCCATAATTTTATATGTAGTTTCCTCAATATACCATATGAACTTGTAGAATAATATAAGACCATTTTTAGGATATTAGGAGATAAAAAAAGCCCTATCTATAAAAAATAGGGCTTTTTTGTAGAAAGTTTATTCTATAATTCCTCTATACCATCTTTTGTAACTATACTATATACATATGGTGGTGTCTCTACTTTGTCTTTAGTAATGGTATAGGCTTCTAAAATCCTCTTTTTAGCTTCTTTTCTCTTGGCATCATCATTAGCATAAATTCTTGCTATAGGTTCATTTTTTGATACCTTATCACCTAGTTTCTTATGAATATAGATTCCTACACTTAAATCAATATGACTATCTTTTGTTACCCGGCCTCCTCCTAATACTGACGAAGCATTACCTATTTTTTCAGCATCTATACCTTGTATATATCCATCCTTTGGAGCCTTTACCTCATATTGTATACTACCCATCTTCAGAAGTTCAGGATGATAGACGAACTCACTATCTCCTCCCTGGGCCTTGATAAACTCTGCAAATTTATCAAGAGCCTTACCGTTCTTGATGGTTTCAAGTAATAACTGTCTAGCTTCCTTAATAGATTCAACTTTCTTAGCTCCAAGAAGCATGTAGGAAGCAAGAATTAAACTAACTTCCAGTAAGTCATCAGGTCCTTTTCCTGATAGTGTATCTATGGCTTCTTTTACCTCAATTGCATTACCAACTGCTCTTCCAAGAGGTTGATTCATATCAGTTATAACTGCATAAGTGGTCTTGTTAGATAAGTTACCTATCTGAACCATTTCCTTTGCTAGGGCCAGTGAATCTTTATAATCTTTCATAAATGCACCGCTACCGGTTTTTACATCAAGTACGATAACATCAGAACCGGAAGCAAGTTTCTTACTCATAATACTTGATGCTATTAGGGATATATTATCTACTGTTGCTGTTACATCCCTAAGGGCATATATTTTCTTATCAGCTGGTGCTAAATTAGCGGTCTGACCTACTATTGAAAGCTTGATTTTATTAACATTATCAATAAACTTCTCTGTTGAGATAGTTGTTAAGAATCCTGGGAAACTTTCTAACTTATCAATTGTACCTCCGGTATGACCCAGTCCCCTTCCAGACATCTTGGCAACAGGTATTCCTAGAGCGGCAACCATAGGGCTAAGTATAAGAGTTGTCTTATCCCCAACCCCTCCTGTACTGTGTTTGTCAACTTTAACTCCATGAATAGGTGATAAGTCTAATATCTCTCCGCTATTAGTCATAGCCATGGTAAAATTAGCCGTCTCTTCTGGGGTCATTTTATTTAGACAAACAGCCATTAAAAAGGCAGACATCTGATAATCAGGTATCTCACCCCTAGTATATCCATCAATAATATAATTAATTTCTTCTTTGTTTAGCTCTTCTTTATGTTTCTTTTTGTTTATTAAATCATACATTTGCATCTTTAATCACTCCAATTTAAGTATTATTAATAAATCTGGTTAGTAAAATAGTATCTTATAATATATTATAACATTAATAGTTAAAATTCCTATATAATATTTAATATTTTAGTGTAAATTTTGGTTTTTACATTGACGAATATATCAAAACATTATACAATATATCAACTTACAAAATTTGTGCTAATAAATATTAGTTATTTGCAGAAATGGAGGAATTATGAGTTTTAAGTTTATAAAAGAAGTAATATCACCAGAAGAATTATTAGAAGCTTATCCCCTTCCATCCAAAGATGTTAAAGTAAAACAGGAAAGGGATAGACAAATTAAGGATATTATTACAGGTGATAGCGATAAGTTTCTTGTTGTTATTGGCCCTTGCTCTGCAGATAATGAGGATGCAGTGTGTGATTATATATCTAGACTGGCTAAGGTTCAGGAAAAGGTTAAGGATAAGTTAATATTAGTTCCTAGAATATATACTAATAAGCCAAGAACTACTGGAGAAGGCTATAAAGGAATCGTCCACCAACCTGATCCTGAAAAAGATCCTGATATCCAAGAAG
>JAAYNY010000068.1 GCA_012520635.1 Clostridiales bacterium
AGCATCTTATGTTCTATCTGCTCACCCTCTGGTATTCCTAGAGAGTTAAACATTCCAACTAATCTTTCAGATCCAAAAAGTCGCATTAGATCATCTTCTAAAGAGATATAAAATCTTGATTCTCCAGGATCCCCTTGTCTTCCTGCACGTCCACGTAACTGATTATCTATACGTCTTGACTCATGACGTTCAGTACCAATAATTTTAAGTCCACCAACTTCAGCCACGCCTTCACCAAGTTTAATATCCGTACCACGACCAGCCATATTTGTAGCAATGGTGACTGCCCCAAACTTACCTGCCTCAGCTACAATCTCTGCCTCCATCTCATGGAACTTTGCATTAAGTACACTATGAGGTATATTCCTTTTCTTTAGGTGCTGACTAATTTCTTCAGAAGACTCAATTGTTATAGTACCTACCAGTACTGGTTGTCCCTTTCTATGGGATTCTACAACTTCATTAACAATTGCATTAAGTTTTTCTTTCTTAGTCTTATAAACAGCATCCTGATGATCTATACGAACAACAGGAACATTTGTAGGAACTTCAACAACGTCCATTCCATAAATCTCTCTAAACTCTGCTTCCTCTGTAAGAGCAGTACCTGTCATACCACATTTTTTATTATATTTATTAAAGAAGTTTTGAAATGTAATCGTTGCAAGAGTCTTACTTTCTCTCTTAACTTTCACACGCTCTTTAGCTTCTATAGCCTGATGAAGGCCATCACTATAACGTCTACCTGGCATAATACGTCCAGTAAACTCATCAACAATAAGAACTTCATCATCTTTAACAACATAATCTTTATCCCTAAACATAAGGTTATGTGCCCTAAGAGCTAGAATGATATTATGTTGTATCTCAAGGTTTTCAGGATCAGCAAGGTTCTCAATATTAAAGAATTTCTCTACCTTCTTAACTCCTTCTTCAGTTAGATGGACATTCTTTTCCTTCTCATTAACAATAAAGTCCCCATCTTCTGTGATTTCCTCTTTCATAATAGCTGCCATCTTAGTAAGTTCACCACTAACCTTACCCTTGGTAAGCTGCCTAGCCAATATATCACATACCCTGTATAGTTCCGTTGATTTACCACTACTACCAGATATAATTAAAGGGGTTCTTGCCTCATCAATTAAGACAGAGTCCACCTCGTCTATGATGGCAAAGTGCAAATCTCTTTGTACTAGCTGTTCCTTATAGATAACCATGTTATCCTTAAGATAATCAAAACCATATTCATTATTGGTTCCATAGGTTATATCGCAGGCATAAGCTTTCCGCCTCTCATCCTTGTCCAAACTATTTAAAACAACACCTACACTTAGACCAAGAAATTCATGAATTTGTCCCATCCATTCAGAGTCACGCTGTGCCAAATAATCATTTACAGTTACAACATGGACACCCTTTCCTTCTAGAGCATTTAAATATGCAGGTAAGGTGGACATAAGGGTTTTACCTTCACCAGTTTTTAGCTCTGCAATACGTCCTTGATGTAGTATTACACCACCAATTAACTGAACCCTATAGTGTCTTTGTCCTATTGTTCTTTTTGAAGCTTCCCGTACAACAGCATAGGCTTCTACTAATATATCATCAAGTGTTTCACCATTCTTAATTCTTTTTTTAAATTCAGTGGTTTTGGCCCTAAGATCTTCATTTGATAGCTTTTCCATCTCGGGCTCTAATGCTTCTATTTTGTCGACTATTGGTAGCACCCGTTTTACTTCCCTTTCACTATGTGTACCAAATATTTTTTCTATCAATCCCATTTTTATTTCACTCCTGTATTTTACATGTTCTATGTGATTATCACCTAATATTGTAACATTACCATAGGGGTTATTCAACTTAAATTTACAGTTAGAGAATCTTATTAAAAAAGGACTGTTTATTAACAGTCCTTCATTTAATATACAATCTTAATATATATATTAAAACTCTGGTTCAATAAGCCCGTAGGTGTTTCCTTTTCTTTTATATACTACATTCACTTCATTAGTCGCAGCATTTCTAAATACATAAAAGCTGTGTCCTAATAACTCCATCTGCACGCAAGCTTCTTCAGCATCCATAGGTTTAATTGCAAATCGCTTTGTCTTAATAATCTGAATTTCATCTTCTTCAATATAATCATCTTCTATAAATGCTTTATTAAAATTAGCAGAGGCATGTTTGTGGTTGGTTAGCTTATTCTTATACTTACGTAACTGACGCTCTATTATTTCTTCCACTAAGTCAATCGAAGCATACATATCATTACTAACCTCTTCAGCCCTAATTATACTTCCCTTTACAGGAATCGTCACTTCGATTTTCTTTCTTTCCTTTTCAACACTAAGTGTTACATGAATCTCAGTATCAGGAGTAAAATAACGTTCCAATTTGCCAATCTTGTCATACACCGCATTCTTTAAACCTTCAGTCACATCAATATTCTTCCCACTGATGATATAACGCATAAAACCAACTCCTTTACTTCTATTAGCATATAAGTATTATGCTAATTTAATTATAACATAAGGTAAAATATGTGACAAGCATAAGTGTCCTTAATCCTATTCTCTTATTATTCTACTATTTTCGTTAACTTTTAATCAATTTACTGTATATTTTGATATTATCCGACAATAAGAATGTCAAGTGCTCTAGGCCTATTATTGCATAGAAATAGTCGATTTATCAGAAGTAACAAAACGGATTTTCGAACTTGACAAGCTTTTTTCATTAGACAAGAGTAGATAAAACTTGTGGATAATGTGG
>JAAYNY010000069.1 GCA_012520635.1 Clostridiales bacterium
CTATACCCATGGTCTCTGCAAACTCTCCAAATATGGATACCCATGCATTCAATTCTGTTGTACAGTTATTGCTGTGAACCATGGCAACTGGATCACCTGCTGGGGTAGTTACAAGATCTATTTCCTTATGAACCTTTGATAGTTCTTCTTCCATTACCACCATGGCAAATACACTAGTACCTGCTGACACATTACTTGTTCTTTTTCCCACACTATTGGTGGCTACCATACCAGTTCCTGCATCACCCTCCGGTGGGCAAAATGGTATTCCGGCTTTTAGATTGCCACTTGGATCCAGTAGTCTGGCCCCTTCTTCAGTAAGCTTACCTGCACACTCTCCTGCTACCATTACTTTAGGAAGAATGTCACGAAGTTTCCAAGAAAATCCCTCTTCTGCTATAAGCTCATCAAATTTATCTATCATGTCTTCATTATAATCATTGGTTTTTGAATCCACAGGGAACATCCCTGCACAATCTCCGATTCCAAGAACCTTTTCACCTGTGAGCATCCAGTGAACATACCCTTCAAGAGTAATCATATAATCTATATCTGCCACATGCTCCTCTTTATTAAGTATAGCTTGATAAAGGTGAGCAATACTCCATCTTTGGGGTATATTGTACTGGAATAAATCCGTTAGCTTGTCAGAAGCAGGGCCGGTAATTGTGTTTCTCCAGGTGCGAAAAGGAACCAAGATATCACCAGCCTTATTAAATACCATATATCCATGCATCATGGCACTAAAGCCAATAGCACCTATAGTATTAATAGTCACACCGTATTGCTTCTTTACTTCTTCTGCCAAGTCACTATAACTTCCCCTAACACCTTCCCAGATGTCATCTAGGGTATATGTCCATATATTATCTACATAACGATTCTCCCAGTCATGCTTACCAATAGCAATTGGATTAAAATCCTCACCCATTAATACTGCCTTTATCCTAGTAGATCCAAGCTCAATACCCAGAGTGGTTTTTCCAGTGATTATTGCTTCTTTAATATTATTAATAGTACTGCTTTCCATGTAACCCCTCCAATTCAATCTTCTTTCTAACTAATACTACTTATATCCGCAGTATTATCTATACGCAAGAGAATTCCATAATAATTCATTCTTAAGAGTTCTGATGTTAGTGTCCTTATCAATATACACAGCTTCAATACCCATAGCTGCTGCCCAATCTCCCATTTGCTCTGCGCTAAGATCATATGAAAATGCTGTATGATGGGCACCACCTGCAAGTATCCATGCTTCTGCTCCCACCTGTAGGTTTGGCATAGGTGTCCAGAAAGCAGTTGCTACTGGAAGTTTTGGCATTGGCTTTTCTACCTTCTTACAATCTACATCATTGATAATTAAGCGGAAGCGATTGCCAAGATCAATAAGGGATGTTGCAATAGCAGGGCCTGTCTTTGAAGTAAATACCAGCCTTGCAGGGTCTTGTCTATTACCCATAGATAAAGGATTAACCTTAACTTGTATAGGACCATCTGCAACTGTTGGACATACTTCTAACATATGAGCCTGTAAGATACCTTCCTTACCCGGCACTAGATTGTAGGTATAATCCTCCATAAAAGAAGAACCTTTGGCATCTTTTATATCAGCAGTCATAACCTTCATCAGCCTTACCATAGCAGCTGTCTTCCAATCACCCTCGCCTCCAAAACCATAACCCTTTTCCATGAGACGTTGTATTGCAAGACCAGGAAGCTGCTTTAGTCCCCCCAAGTCATCAAAATGAGTAACTATAGCATGATAATTTTTTTCCTTTAAGAACCTTTCAAATCCTAGTTCTATTCCTGCCTGAATAGCTACATGACTGCGAAATTCCTTCTCCTCTCTTCCTTCAAGAAGTATATCATATCTACTATAATATTCCTCAACTAATAGATTAATATCGCTTTCAGATACGGCATTAACATACTCTACGATATCATTTACAGGATAAGCATCTATCTCCCAGCCAAATTTTATCTGAGCTTCTACCTTATCCCCTTCTGTAACAGCAACATTTCTCATGTTATCAGCAATACGAAGTACGCGGATATGGCTACTTTCTACAATACCTATAGCTGTTCTCATCCAGCTACCAATTCTTTTTTGTACTGTTTCATCGCTCCAATGACCAACAATAATTTTCCTCTCAATACCCATTCGGGATACAATATGTCCATACTCCCTATCCCCATGGGCAGATTGGTTCTCATTCATAAAATCCATATCTATGCTGTCATAAGGTATCTCCTGATTAAACTGTGTATGTAAATGAAGTAGTGGTTTTCTGTATTCTTGAAGACCTTTAATCCATGATTTTGCAGGAGAAAATGTGTGCATCCATGTTATAACACCTGCACAATTGTCATCTTCATTAGCTTCATTAAATAGTCTACGAATTGACACGCTATCAATTAAAGTAGGTTTCCATTCTAGTTTAAAGGGAAGCAATCCAGCTTGATTAATTTGCTCTACCATGATTTTTGAGTGACTAGCAACATTAGCAAGACATTCATCCCCATATAGATCCTGTGAGCCTGTGGCAAACCAAAATACATAATTCTTATTAGTCATACTATTTCCTCCTTAAATTATATTGTTCAGATAATACATCTTTTAATATAATATTATCTTATATAAATATTACTTACAAAGCAATTTCTTAATACCGCTTTACAAGACAAGAAAGTTACCTAATCCGACCATGTTTTTATTGAATCTTTAAGTAATTTCCCTTATACTAAGATTATCTTGGATGAAAGGAGAAAACTTATGACACTTAAACACTTATGTGAAGAGATATCATGTAATGATAAAAACCTACTTATGGAAGACAGCCAGATAGGCTCAAGGATAATGTGCCCCCAGTATTCCCTTCATATAGAGGACAGAAAAACCTATCCCCTTTCTAGAGATGATGGAATTTTTGCTTTATGTTGGGTAATTCATCCAGAAAATAAACTATATGGCACCATAAAACCCTCTGATGTTTCCTTTTCCTACAGCTGTAATTTCAATGAGGCTTGTAAAACACAGATGCATACCCATGATTATCTGGAACTAGCATATGTGGTGTCAGGCACCTTCCACCAAAAAATTCTGGGTAAAGATATAGTTTTTCAACAAGGGGAACTATGTCTAATTGATAAAAATTGTCTTCATCAAGATTATCTAGATACAGGTTCTGCCTGCATACTTTTTATTGGAATAGCAAATGAGATGTTTGATAGTATAATAACTAGTCAAGTTGCTGATGAACGTATACTATCCTTTCTTCAGACCGCTTTAATAAAACAAAAAGAATTGTGGCAATATCTTCATTTCAAACCTAAAGATAAGGAAAACCTTGAGATAGAAGGATATCTGCTAAAATTATTGCAAGAATTAGTAATTCACGATAAGGCCTCAGGCTATATATGCCATGGCCTACTTATGCGAATCTTTCGCCTCTTAAGCTCAGACTACGATATATCACTATCTAGCGAGATGCAAAAGAAAATGAACTGGCTTTTATTTGAAGAAATAAGTTCTTATATAAAGGAACATTATGTAGACATTTCCTTAAGACAACTTTCGGAACATTTTCATTTTCATGAAGATTATTTTAATAGGATGTTAAAATCTAAAACTGGTATGACATACACGGAGTATGTACAAAATCTTCGCCTTATGGAAGCAGAAAAACTTCTACTACATACAGAGCTTACAATAGATGAAATCGCCTCTAGGGTGGGCTACAAGA
>JAAYNY010000070.1 GCA_012520635.1 Clostridiales bacterium
CCTAGCTTCTGTCTATCATTATAAGTGTTATTAATAATGGCTTCATTGTTATGATTTATCTTAGGTATATTCATCTTTTTCCTCCTTCTTGGCCAAGCTACATAAAACTTGGCTTCACTCCTGGTTAACATCCTTGGTACTGGGAGGATATCCTCCTTGATTTGTAGGAACTATTCCTATATTTCTTATATCGGAGGATTTAAATATTTTCTTAATAGAAGAAAGAAGCATTTCTAAATATATTAAAATACTTAACTTAATAGCAAATAAGACTTATATATTATCAAATGGTGGCATCTACCTTTTTCATAATAATTAATTTATCCCCTTCTTTGATACTATCATCTTCAAGATTGTTTATTTCCATGATTGTATCAACAGTGGTGTAGTATTTCTTTGCAATATTCCACAGATTATCATCTTTCTTCACAATATATCCGATAAGTCCCGGCATAGATTGTAGTTTATCCAGATCCAGGTCGGCTACTTCTACATCTACAATGATAGGTTCTGTTATCCTATCAAATACAATTGTATTAAGATTCATGACAGCCTTGACCTCTATCTCTTCACCGTCTAGCATCATAACACTAAGTTGATCAATATTTGGCCTAACCTCAAAGTTACTATCAGGCTTCATCCCCTTAACCTCAACAGTCTGGGTAAATGGTATAGCCCCTTTTAAGGAGGATAGAGGCATGGAGTCTTCCTCTGAAATATAGAGGATATCCATATCAATAACTCCTTCTACTTGTAGTTCTGTTCCCTCAACAATAATATCATCAATTTTTACAAGTCCACTAGAATGGCAGATCTGAAGAATATTTGGTTGATTACTAGGAACAAGAATACGATCTGCTAACCGGTGCTTACTATTATTCTTTACAACAAGATTTTCATAGTTGGTTTCACGAATTTTGGGGGTGATCTCCTTGCAAGGACTATAAATATCACAAAGAATCTCCGGTTCATGTAACTCATATACCTTGATATCCATTTCCAGTATAACCTCTATGTCTATGACCCTTTCCTCTCCATCAGGATCAGGCTTTATGACTATACTTTTACTTAAGATGTGAAAAGTTATATCCTCTACCATATCTTCGTTACAACCATTACAGTCAATGGTTCCACCAAAAGGTATCTCTGTTTCATAGTATTCAATAGGATTATCTTCACTTTCACTGGCATAAAGAATAAATACAGGCAGTTCTCCTTTAATTGAGAACTTATCTTCCTGTAATCTTATCTCCATATTATTAATCTGTATGTCATCAAATAAGACTTCTACCACATTGCCCTTATTAGTAGGCATAATAATTTCATCCTTAATACGGAAGGTATCTTTTTTATCTACATTTATATCTGTTATCTCTATCTTCTTACTTATAAATTGTATATCCTCAGGCCCTTCTACCATAACTCCTGTTTCTTCATCATATAGTTCTTCCACAGCCACATCAAGACTAACAACAGACTTTATACTTAGTTTTCTTGAATTGATAAGTCCTGCAGACAAATCCTCTAAATCCCACCTTACAATAGGGTCATCACCTGCACAATTAAGCTCCATATTAATTATTTCATCAAATGGAATTTGTCCCGAGATATTATGTATCTGCCTTTGATCATTTTCATTAAAATATAAGACATTGAATCCAAGTTCTCCACTTACACTAAACTTACCATTCATAGAATTTATCTCATTTATTCTAACCTCACCCTGCTGGGTAATAATCTTATCAATATCCGGCTTTACATCCGGAACATTAAAATCATCATCTAATGTAAGCTGCAGGGTACTCTTACATTTTAATTTATTCATATGAATATTCTTTTTTATTAATTCCACTACTATCCCTCCTTGAATTTGGACATAGATTTACATGCCTCTGAAACATCATATTCAAATAAGTAGGGATTTATGATTTCTTAATAAATAAAAAAGCCAAAACCATAAGTTTATCTTACGATTTTGGCCTATTTTCTAGCTCTGTCTGCACAAAATAAGTTGAACGTCCTTGGTTAAAACATCCGTGTAACTATATGACATGGTCCGCTCTGGCATGTTACTGCTTGCTTGAGTCTTTACCAAAAAGATGCTGGGGTAGGTCTCGGATATAACACCTACTGTCTCATCGATTCTGTGTCTGCCCCTGTTTATTCTTACTTTTACTTTTCTCCCCGTATTGCTTATTACAGCATTTCGTACCTTGTTTACATCCATTTGCTTTATCATATATTAACTCCTTACTAATGCTTCTATCTCCAATACTGAGCTCTATATGGACATATTAAACATTCATTTTGTTACAAACTTTATGCATCATAAGTATTATAACATTAAATTTTAACAATTGTCAAGCAATTTTCAGACAATTCATTGACAATGGGGATATTTAATAGATAAATATGCACATTAATTTCCCCTATTATTGTTAATTTTTTTGGAATATTTTATAGTAGATGGTAGTTATTGATCGTGGCTATTAGAAACATTGCCTAAAATACAAATGCACTTTTACACTTTAACCAGTCATAATAACGAAATAATTAGTACCACATGTGGAATTATATTAATTGCAAATACAATGTATTGTGGTTTCTTCTTTTATAAAATCTACTCAAAAACTATCTTTTTATCTATAAATTCAAGCTTTACCACAATATATGGATAGGTTACTCCTTGAGTAACCATATCATCCTGAGAAGGTCCAATAAGATTAGTATCAAAATAAATAGCATTATCTGTAAGATACAATTCTTCTACTGCAACACTATAGCCTCCGCTATTTTGCTTACCATATCCAACTATTATGTATAAAAAATCCTTGTTAGAGTAGTGCATTCTAAATGGCTTATCTTTTTTTTCATCAATGATTTCCTTTAGCTCTCCTGGTAAATCAGCATCTTCAACTACTGTAAATTCCAAATCTTTAAGCTTTTTTATTTCTCCTTCATCACCCTTACATCCTACTGTTGTAAACATTGTAACAATTATTAAAAAAATCATAATTATCGTTTTTGGTATCTTCATCATAACCTCCATAGAAGTCTGCTTTTATTTAATCTTATGACTTGTGGGATGAAAAAATTCATTATCATTAAAACCAGTTCTACTAACACAAAAAACTGACCTCCCAAATGATAGATTTTTTAGGTCTAACCTTTGGGGGTCAGTTGGTCTGAGAATATTATTCTGTATTAAATTTCTTTAGTCTTAGAGCATTAGCTACTACGGATACTGAGCTTAGGCTCATGGCCGCTCCTGCCATCATGGGATTTAACAAAAAGCCTTCGAAGAATATATGAAGTATACCCATGGCCACTGGTATCCCTATGGTATTATAAGCAAATGCCCAGAATAAGTTCTGTTTTATATTGCGAATGGTACTTCTACTTAGCTGTATTGCAGCTGGAACATCCATCAAGTCACTTCTCATTAGGACAATATCCGCTGATTCCATAGCCACATCTGTACCAGACCCGATAGCAATTCCTATATCAGCCTGAGCAAGGGCCGGGGCATCATTAATTCCATCTCCAACCATAGCCACCATTCTACCTTCATCTTGTAGTTTTTTAACTTCATTTGCCTTATCTTCAGGCAAGACCTCAGATAGAATCCTATCAATACCTACTTGCTCCGCTATAGCCTTTGCCGTCCTATGATTATCACCGGTAATCATAGCTACTTTTATACCCATCTGATGTAGTCTTTCAATTGCCTTTTTACTAGTTTCTTTTACAGTGTCAGCAACTGCTATAATACCTACCAGCTTACCATCTATGGCAATATACATAGGAGTCTTTCCTTCATTAGCCAGCCTGTGGGATTCATCCTCAAAGTTACCTAAAGACACCCCTCTTTCCTTCATAAGTTTAAGATTCCCTAGAAGGACTTCCATCTTATCTACAGTGACTTTGATTCCATGGCCAGGAATAGCACTAAATCCAGATGTTTCAACAAGTTTAATAGCTTTTTCTTCTGCATATTTTATAATTGCTTCTCCTAGGGGATGTTCTGATCCTCTTTCTGCTGAAGCTGATATCCGAAGAAGTTCTTCTTCTGTAATGCCATCTGATGTAAGAATATCAGTAACTACAGGACTTCCCTCAGTTATAGTACCCGTCTTGTCAAATACAATTGTATCAATCTTATGAGCCGTCTCTAAAGCCTCTCCACTTTTTATTAGGACACCATGCTCTGCACCTTTTCCCGTTCCAACCATAATTGCCGTTGGGGTTGCAAGCCCTAAGGCACATGGACAAGCTATAACCAGCACCGATATAAATATTGTTAATGCAAACATTGCACTTTCTTGTCCAATAAAATACCAGGCAAGACCTGATACTATGGCCAGTATGATAACAATTGGAACAAAATATCCTGATATAACATCTGCAAGTTTTGCTATAGGAGCCTTAGATCCTTGTGCATCTTCTACTAACTTAATAATCTGAGAAAGAGCCGTATCTTTCCCCACCTTAGTTGCCTTATACTGAATACTACCATTTTTATTGATGCTGGCTCCAATAACACTATCACCTTCATGTTTTTCAACTGGTATACTTTCTCCTGTAAGCATAGATTCATCTACTGAAGTAAAGCCACTAACTACTACCCCATCAACAGGCATCTTTTCACCAGGTTTTACTACTATTATATCTCCTACTTCTACCTGATCTATGGGAATTTGAACTTCTGTTTTATTTCTAATAATTGTGGCCGTCTTTGGTGCTAAGCCCATAAGTTTCTTAATAGCTTCCGAGGTCTTTCCCTTTGATACTGTTTCAAAATATTTTCCTAATGTTATAAGTGTAAGAATTACAGCAGCTGATTCAAAATACAATTCCATAGCATAGCTTTCTTCTCCCTGAAGTATCTTTACTACTGCAAATATTCCATATAAAAAAGCTGCACTTGTACCAATGGCTATAAGAGAATCCATATTAGGACTAGCTTTAAATAATGTCTTAAAGCCAATAATATAATACCTATAACCAACTAAAATTACAGGTAAGGTAAGTACTAACTGAGCTATAGCAAAGTTGGCAGGGTTATTCATAGGATCTATAAATTCCGGCAGGGGAAGACCTATCATATGTCCCATGGATATATATAATAAGGGTAAGGTAAATAGGGCGGATATGATAAATCTTTGCCATAAGGATTTTCTCTCTTTATCCTTATTATCTCTATCAAGATCCACTGTTATATCTTCCTCGGCCACCTTATAGCCTGCCTTTTCTATGGCCTTTTTAATATCTATTACTCTTACTGTAGATGGCTCATAATTAATAGTTAACTTCTCAGTTGCCAGATTAACACTTGACTGGCTAACACCATCTAACTTCCCTGTTACTCTCTCCACTGCCTTTGCACATGAAGCACAGGTCATTCCCTCTATCTTTAATGTCTTTTGAACAGACTCTGTAATTGCCTTATAGCCTGCCTTATCTATGGCTTCACTTATGGCTTCTACAGTAAGCTTGTCATCATCATATTCTAGGGTAAGTTTCTCAGTAGCAAGATTAACATTGGCACTGGATACTCCCTCTAGCCTCCCTGTTACTCTCTCGACTGCTCTTGCACATGAAGCACAAGTCATTCCTTCTATCTTAAATGATTTTTTTGCCATTATATTTTTCCCTCCTTCTATATAGATTATTTCCCAATAACCTTAGATAAAATATCAATAATCTCATCTATCTTCTCACTACCTTTATCCTCCACAAAGGCTTCATGAACACAATGATTCATATGTTGCTTAAGTATCAATAAATTTGCCTTCTTAAGTAATCCTTGGGCAGCAATAATTTGATTCGATACATCTACACAATATCTACCTTCTTCAAGCATATTTATACTAGCATCTATCTGACCCTTTGCCGTTTTCAATGCAAGTAATGCCTTCTTTTGCTCTTTATTCATGCCAACCCTCCATTCTAATCTATGGCCAACTATTAAACCAAATACTTTTAGATACCCCCCGCCCAGGGGGTGGGGGTAAAATAAGAATACACCTTATCTTTTTATTTGTCAACACAAATTATAATAAAAGAATAATTCTAATTAATATGAGCAATCATGTAATAGTAAACACTAAGTTCTAAGGAGGATTTAATATAATGGAAAACAAAAAATATATTTGCCCCGTATGCAAAGCTAATAAGCTTTTACTTAAACATGAGGCCAGCTATGTATATTCTTATGTTCTAGATTCTGATGCTCCAGGATTTAAGAATAAGGAGATATTTTCACCATACCTTTATGATAGAAGAGATCAGACAGAGTCATTTGAGTATATAGAATGTAGTAAGTGCAAATCAAAATTCGATTATGATATATTTACAAGCATGAAAGATGTTTAATTGCATATTTCTTATCCATGTATTATAATAGCTTTCTAGAATTAACGTGTTACTGTAATAAAAAACAAAGGAGAAAGCTATGAACAAACATAAAGCAGCCCTAAAGACTGCTCTTCCCCATACAATTCCTGTATTGTCCGGTTATATCGTTCTTGGAGCTGCTTATGGCATCCTAATGAACAATCAGGGTATTTCATTATTTTGGATTGGATTTTCTAGTATATTTATATACGCAGGTTCTATGCAATTTGTAACCGTTACTTTATTAGGAGCTGGATTTGACCTATCCAGTGCATTTCTTATGACCATTATGGTAAATGCTAGACATCTTTTTTATAGCATTTCCTTTCTACAAAAATACAGTAATATGGGATTTATAAAACCATACTTGATTTTCTCCCTAACAGATGAGACCTTCTCCCTTCTTTGTGACCTAGAAGTCCCGGAAGGCATATCAAGAAAATGGTTCTATTTTTACACATCCTTATTAAACCATATATACTGGATAAGTGGCTCATTACTTGGTGGTATTCTTGGGGGTCTATTACAACTTGAGATAAAAGGCCTTGACTTCGTACTGACTGCTTTATTTCTTGTAATATTTATTGGAATGTGGAAAAGTAGTAAAAATCGCATACCTGCCATTATCGGTGTTATAAGCTCCCTTATGTGCAGAATTATTTTTGGAGCTGATGATTTTATAATTCCATCTATGATTCTAATACTCCTATTAGTTACGATATTTAGAAAAGCTCTTGAAAGGAGAAAGCTATAATGAATTATTCTAACCTGCAATTATTTATGTTTTTTGGTCTTGTTAGTCTTGGGACAATACTAACTAGAGTAGTTCCTTTTATATTGTTTCCTGAGAACAAAAAAATCCCCAAGTACATACAATACCTTTCTGATATCCTTCCATATACAACTATAGGTATGCTGGTTATATATTGTCTTAAAGATATTTCATTTATTGATTGCCCTTATGCTTTACCAGAAATAATAAGCATCGCGGCAATTACCGCGATGCATCTATGGAAGAAGAATACTCTTCTTAGTATTGGAATTGGTTCTGCACTATATATATTGTTAGTACAATTTGTTTTTGTTTAAGGCTTCTATAGTACTGAAGCTATTGATAATTTTGGTTCTTTTGATAAATCAATAAATGTATCGCCAACTCTTACTACTGGTTTTGACAAAGAGAGCTTATTAATCATTACAACCTCTCCCTCTCGGCCATCAGTTAGGCGTACTATATTATGAAGATAGGATTGAATGATTCTTTCTAGGAAGACCATTAAATAAGCTGGGTCAAACTTTAAGAATCCATCTCGTTCAAAATTCTCTACAACATCAAAGGGACAGATAGCTTCCCTATATGTTCGATTAGCCGTCATGGCATCATATACGTCAGCAATTGCTACAATTTTAGAAAAGCTCTCTATCTGATTGGACTTAAAACCATTGGGATATCCACTACCATCACATCGTTCATGATGCATAAGGGTTGCATATTTTATGCGAATATCAATATTCAAATCCTTTAACACCTGATACCCCTTGATAGTGTGCAGTTTCACCTCTTCGTATTCAACATCTGTAAGCTTACTTGGCTTTGCTATTATTTCCTTAGGAATCAACATCTTCCCTATATCATGAAGAAGTCCCGCAAGTGTTACTATCCTTGTTTCTTCTTTGGTCATTTTTAACCATCCAGCAAATATATTACAGATAAGGGATACATTTAAGGAATGTACAAAGGTCATATCATCATAATTACGAATCCCATGAAGCATTTCAAATATATGAATACCGCTTCTTCCTTCACTAATGATCTTATCTGTCTCTTGAAGTAAACCCTCAATATCTATCTTTTCTCCACCGCCAATTATGTTATGGAAATTATCTTCTACTTTATTGACAGATTTCACATATGTACGGTTAAACTTTATAAATTCAGGTGTCCTTCTAAGTGCTTCTATGTAGGATTCTTCTTGACTTTCTTTCTCTGTTTCCTCTTTTGTTACATAGAATCCATAAATATTATAAAAACGAAGCCTTGTTATCATTCTTTCATCAAGCTTGGTACCTTTGGTAATAATCAACTGATCATTGGATGAATATATATCAGCAGCAACTATCATACCAACCGTTGCTTGCTCTGTCCTAATTCTAATTGCCTCCATTTATATTCCACCTCAACCTAATCTTATCTCTTCCCATTCAACAACTAATTTTAGTATACAAGTTAACCTTTATTATTACAAGGGGTTGGTTACTTTTTATTAAAGTTCCATAATAATATCAAATACATCATCTACTGTAGTTGCAATTCCATCGGCTCCTGCCCTAGTAAGCTCTTCTTCACTTCCAAATCCATATAATACTCCAATAGATGCAATTCCCACAGCCTTTGCACCTAATATGTCATACTTTCGATCTCCTACCATAACTACATTGTCCAAATCTGTAACAGAGTTTTTCTCTAAGGCATACCTAATTACTGCCTCCTTACTTGCTCTACTATCATCAAATGTTGCACCGCATATATCATCAAAATAATGCACCAAATGAAATTCCTCCAGAACCTGGATAGCTAATTCCTCTGGCTTTGATGTGGCCACAATCAAGTATTTGCCCGCCTGCTTTAATCTGGTCAGAAGGCTTTCCATTCCATCATACACATGGTTTTGATGTATGCCTGTCTCTCCATAGTATTCTCTGTATTTTTCAACTGCCCTTTCTGCTTCTTCTCTACTAAATCCGTAAAACTCCATGAAGCCATCTCTAAGAGGAGGTCCAATATGCTTTGTTAAGCTATCTAAATCATCAACAAATATATTCATGCTCTGTAGTGCATATTGAACTGATTTGGTTATTCCCTCCTTGGGATTTGTAATTGTTCCATCTAGGTCAATTAAGATATAATCCATTATTCTTTCCTTTCACTAAACTTACTTGTCACTAGGCTTTTTTAGCGGTCTAATGTTCTTCTCTACTGTTTTTCTGGGGATCATAATCTGATGACCGCACCCAAGACATTTTAATCTAAAATCCATACCTATCCTTAAAATTTCCCACTGACTACTTCCACAGGGGTGGGGTTTTTTTAACTTAATTATCTCACCAACTTTGAGATCCATACCAATAACCATGCCTTTCGTCATTGAAATGTTAAATTACTTACATACCATAGTATACCATATAAGCTTAGATAATAAAATATTTAAATAACTCTTGCATTCAAATACCATATGATGTAGTATATCATTAAACGTCACGTAGTTTTGAATACTACATCAAGAAGATTCCCTGCTACCCCTTGAATATTGCTTATTTCTCAAG
The DNA here is from genome assembly GCA_012520635.1 of Clostridiales bacterium. GTDB lineage: Bacteria > Bacillota > Clostridia > Lachnospirales > Lachnospiraceae > Mobilitalea. The sequence goes on from JAAYNY010000070.1 coordinate 9,721, forward strand.
CAAATAATATTACTATTAAAAGTTAAAGGAGCTGATAAAATGAAAGAAAAAATCATAAAAGCAAAAGATCCCGGTAGTTCTGTAACTCATTTTATTGGTATGTTAATGGCTATATTCTCATCCATACCTCTACTGCTAAGGGCCGCAAAAAACCCTGGATATGTTCATATTATTTCCCTGACTATCTTTATAATCAGTATGATACTGCTTTATTTCGCAAGTACAATTTATCATACCCTAAATATTTCAGAAAAAATCAACTTGAGACTAAAAAAATTCGACCATATGATGATCTATGTACTTATAGCCGGAACTTATACCCCTATTTGCACAATTGCCCTTAATGGTAACATAGCTATTGGTCTGCTTGTACTTATATGGGGACTGGCTATTGGAGGAATAATTGTAACAGGATTTTGGGTTAACAGCCCTAAATGGCTATCCTCAGTGGTGTATATTGCCATGGGCTGGACTTGTGTTTTAGCTTTTACTCAGATTATTAACTCCTTACCTAGAGAAGCTTTTTATTGGCTACTGGCTGGAGGCATAATTTATACAATGGGAGGCATTATATATGCTTTAAAACTCCCTATATTCAATAATAAGCATAAGTATTTTGGTTCTCACGAAATCTTCCATCTCTTTGTTATGGCAGGCAGCATATGCCACTTTATACTCATGTATAAATACATCGCAACTATGTCTTAAATATATTCAAACAATATAAAGGGCTGTTATAGAACAGCCCTTTGTCATATCTATGTTAAGCACCAGAATAGTTCTGGTAAGGTATCAAGGCAGTAATCTGTTCACACTCAGTATGAAGTATATGGGGATTCGGTTGCGAATAATCAAAGATATGTATTCTATCCCTTAATTACTGCACTCTACCTAACAATATTTATTATTTACTATATTATACTCTCATAAATATTTATTGTGACAGTCTACTAAGTAATTCTTTACGCTTAGCTTCATGACCTGGTTTTCCAAGTAAGGCAAACATATTGCTCTTATAACTTTCTACACCAGGTTGATCAAAAGGATTTACTCCTAGTAAATATCCACTTACACCACATGCAAATTCAAAGAAATAAAATAGCTCACCTAGATAAAATTCATTTTGCTCAGGAATATTAACCATGAGATTTGGCACATTTCCGTCTGTATGGGCTAGCAAGGTTCCCTTCATAGCACTTTTGTTGACAAAATCTACACTCTTGCCTGCTAAGTAGTTTAACCCATCCAAATCAACTTCCTCTTCTTCAAGGAGTATTTCTTCTTTAGAATTTTCTATGTTAAGAACCGTTTCAAACATGGTTCTACTACCATCCTGAATAAATTGGCCCATAGAATGAAGATCTGTTGTAAAATCCACTGATGCAGGATAGATTCCCTTTTGATCCTTACCTTCACTCTCGCCATAAAGTTGCTTCCACCATTCAGATACGTAATGAAGTGATGGTTCATAGTTTACTAATATTTCGATACTCTTTCCTTTTCTATGAAGAATATTTCTTACTGCTGCATATAGAAGTGCACCGTTTTGCTCATAAGGAATCTCAAGACATTGCTTCCTCATGCTGGCTGCTCCCTCCATAAGTTTATCTATATCCGCACCACTAACAGCTATGGGAAGTAGTCCTACAGCAGTTAGTACTGAATAACGACCTCCTATATCATCAGGAACAACGAAACTTTCATAACCTTCTTCTGTTGCCAGGTTCTTTAAAGCTCCCTTGGATTTATCTGTGGTTGCATAGATTCTCTTAGCCGCCTCTTCTTTACCGTATTTCTCAATTAGTAGTTTCTTAAATATACGAAATGCTATAGCAGGCTCAGTTGTGGTACCTGATTTACTAATCATGTTAATGGAAAAATCTTTATCCTTAATAAGATCCTTAAGATGATTCATATAGGTACTGCTAATATTATTACCTACATAATAAATTTCCGGGGTCTTTCTAATTTCCTTTGAAACATTATTATAGAAACTATGTCTTAAAAATTCTATAGCTGCTCTGGCACCTAGATATGATCCACCAATTCCTATAACTAAAAGAACATCAGAATCATCTTTAATTTTAGATGCTGCTTTTTTTATACGAGCAAATTCCTCTTTATCATAATTAACAGGAAGGTCTATCCAGCCCAAAAAGTCAGATCCCTGTCCTGTACCGTTTACAAGCTCTTCTTTAGCTGTATCTACGGCTGACTTCATCGCTTCAACTTCTACCATGCTGATAAACTTATCCGCAGCAGAATAATCAAAACTTACCTTATTTGTCATATACTCCACTCCTAACATTTTTCTATATAATAACAAAACAAGGCTTAATAATCAATCTTTATTCTACTTAAAACATGTTTTATATTTAAAGAAGCTTCTTTCTTATGCAAAGAACTCTCTTAAAACATCCTCTATAAGCTGTTCTTCCTCAGGAGACATATGGGGTAGTTTTATTTTTGGAGTTTCTTCTTTAGCCAAGGCTATTTCCTCTATACCTTCTTTAACCTCTTCCACTTCTATCTGGGAAACTCTTTCTTGCTGCTCTATAACATTATGAAAGGGAACCCTTTCTTCTTTTAATATCTCTTTCTCCCCTAACTCTTTGTTAAGATCCTCCCTTTGTAGGGCAAGAGCCTGTCTTTCCTCTTGTAACTTACGTAGCTCCTCTTCCCTTCGCTTAGCTGCAATCCGTTTTCTCTCTTCCATCTTTCTTCTTTCCTCTTCCTTTCTTGCAGCTTCAGCCCTTCTTCGCTCTTCTTCTTTTTTTAGAGCTTTTAGTCGCTTTTCTTCCTCCTTCTTCTTTCTTGCTTCCTCCCTTCGGTTAACTTCCCTCTTCTCAGTTTTACTAATTGCCTTATAATATTCCTGCCTAAACTGATCAAGCTTTTCTGGTTGGGATAACTCATGCTCTAACCTGACCTTACAAAGATTCTCAAGGTAATCAAGTATATTTAATCTAACCGTTTGCTTTTTAACTGATAAATTAATAGTTTTATCCACAAGGATTAATATTGAACCTACTAAGATACCAACAGCCCCTGTGTACAAAATATCTTTCTGACCAATCTCATAAACAACACCGAAAACAGCACTAATCGGCACTACTAGGAAGCTAAGGTATAGAACTTGTCCACTAAAATTCTCCCATGTGGATAATAGAAATCCACAGAATTTATACCTTGTCATATTTTTATCCACGAAAGTATCCACATTATTAACAGGTATGCTCAATTTGTAACAGGTTTCAAACTTTAGCTTCATATGCTTTAATAACTTATTCTTGGAGCTACCTAGCCTGTCCGATTCTTTTACTAGATATATGTAGACAATATTTAAGATAATGCGGATCAAAAGACCCAGGACGCAAAGCACAGCAAAACCATAGATAATTAGATTGTCATAATAAAGTTTTTGTATCATAAAAATCCCCTCTTTTCCATAATTTTACATTCATTATAGCCTGAATTGTATAATTTGAAAAGATAGGGATTTAAAAATCGCTAGACAGAAAAGCTTATATATCTGCAATAATTGATTTTTTATTATTTAATTTTATATATCATGACAGTTAGTAACAAGACTAAAGCTTATTCAAGTATTAAATCCGGAAGGCTTATATAAGTATCTAAACCATCATCTGCCACATCAATGGTATAACTTTTTGTCTTATAACCTTTCTTAATAAATGTTAGTACATGGCTTCCTATAACCTTCTTAAAGCTTCCAGGAGAGACTCCTTTATATTCTCCATTAAGATACACTGATGCTCCTGATGGATTCTGAATATAGATAAGATGTTCCGAATCTACTATAGGATCATCATCAACACCTTCCCTTTCATTATCCATCTCTATATCATTATCTTCTGAACTATCTGCTTGGCTATCCCAGTCATTATATTCTATATTAACTCCATCTTGTGAATCTTCCTGTTCAGATTCCACCACACTAACTGTTTCTCTACTTAAGGCTTCTGGAAGAACTATCTGTATTTTCTTAGATGAATAATCCACAAGAAGCTCTCCACGATAGGTTAAATATCCACCCAAAGAAACCTCAATATTATGAACCCCATGGGATAATTTTATAGGGCTAGCGTAGGGGGTAAGCTCCCCATCAATGTACAAATCTGCACCAAAAGGTATTATATCAAAAGTTGTATCTCCGAACTTTGTAGGATCAGGACCCAAATCCCCAACTGATACCACCGTCTCCTTATTACGCTCTACAGTAATATTCTTAGTACCACTATATTCATCGTTTTCTATGGTTAAATTATAATTACCCTCACGGACAATTATCTCCATATCCTTAGATACTTCTTGTATAGCTTCATAACCAACTGTAATAGTCCCCCCGAGAAAAGCTTCATAATCTTTTAGCTTAACCCATCCATGGCCTTTTGTAACTATAAATGACCAGATGGTTTCTTCTACCCCAAAGAGGGTTAATACATCTTGTTCAGCTAGGTCTTCTAATCTTATAAATCTATCTTCATCAACTATAATGGGATTTTTATATGTATAATTTGTCTGGCCCAGCTTAATAAGTTCCTTTTCAAAGTCAATAGTTATATTATTAACCCCAACATATTCCCAAGCCTGATGGGAAGGTTGTAATCTTATCACTTTCATAGTCTGACTTAGATAGTCGGCTTCTACAATCTGCCCAACTTTAAATTTGCCTATAGATACCACCTGATCGTATTTATCAAGGATGCTACTGGCACCTGTGTATAGAAGAGAGATTTCTTCATCTTTTGTAATATCATAAATTTTAATAATCTTTTCATCTTTATTAATATCAAGTATAACCCCTAAAACATTTTGATCCCCTTTGCTATGTTGAGGAGAATTCTCAGATTCACTTTCAATGGTGGCTGGATTCTTATGCTTTAGCTTATTAGCTCTTTGTCCGCCCTTTCCGATTTCAGCAAATGCTATAATTAATATTAGGGTAAAAAAAGACAGGCCAACCAAAAGGCTTATGATTGGCCTGCTATTAATCCCTAATCTATTTTTTTGATCTTTTGTATTAAATATCATAGTATTCCTCTAATCGTTCCTATAAAATGTTTTTTCTCCTTACAGTATAGCATATAAGCTAAAAGATTAGTAGTTAAGAATACCTTCCAATTTTTTAAGAAAAATCTCTTTTTTAGGATTTTGTTCCCCTATACTTTTAAGCTTTTGAATGTTCCTTCCAGAAACCCAAACCTTTTTGCCATTATAATAGTAGTTGGTTACCTTCCAGAACTTTTCCGGATACAATAAATTCAAATACAACACTTCTAGCTCATCATTGGATATTGGTTTTATCTTATCATATGCCTCTATAATATTACTTCCATAAAGGATATCCCAGTCATTCTTCTCCATAACCTTACGTATAAAGTGATATAAGTCTGTAATCTGAATACCTACATATGATTTCTCAAAGTTTGTAGTTGCAACCATTTTACCAAGGCGGCTGGAGAGATCATTGGCTGATATAGGCTCTCTATTAATCCATCCCGGTGGAATATAAGTCTTAGTTATGGCCTCAGTTTTATTTTTTAGCATAATAATATTATGATAAGTATAATTACCATGACATATGGACATATCCTGCAAAGCTTCATTATAGACCTTATTATACTGGGAAACTTCTAGTTTTTTTTGGGCTCTAATACCCTGTTCGTAGAATTCATCATATAGGTTTAAAAACAAGACCTCAAATTCATTTCTTTGACGTTTATCCCTAATATAGCCTCTAATCCTCTTTAACTCCCTGTTACGCTTTTCAAAGGTTTCCTTAAGATTACCAGCTACATTATATTCCAGTTGTTCATTGGTAAACTCCACACCTTTCAAAGCATTATGTAGCCTAGCCAGGTTAGCGGATGCCATTTCAATCTGCGACAACTCTTTCAGGTTACATTCCTCTCCCCAAAACCAGTTTTTTACCACATACCGGCATCCGGATTGATCCTCTGCTATAATGTCACCCTCAATCGTTTTAACAAATAAATCCGTATTATAGTATCCATGATTATATAAATGTTCTTTAACAATATGCTCAAATATGGCACGATTTTCTGAACCTTCAAAACATTTTAACAGCTTTAGACCTCTATCTGTCTCTAAAAGATAGGCTCCTCTTGCCCTGTACATATTGTATACCTTAAGAGAATATTTCTTTAATGCCTCTTGGCATCTATCTTCCACAGCAAATCCACCCCCAACAATTGATAATGTCCGTCTACTAATATTATGATATGGGTTAGGAATTCATGAATAAAACAAATAGGATTTGCCATATAAACTAAATTATCTTAAGGATTTTGCCTTTTCTATTAGAATTTCCTTCTTATTAAGGGATGGGTCTTCAATTACAAGGTCTAGTAATTTGCTCAAGATCATACCCATCTTCTTGCCAGGTTTAAAGCCTGCTGCCATTAAGTCCTTTCCACCAATATCTAATTCCTTAAGACTTACGCAGTAGTTTTTTTCTACCATATCCTTGAAAAGTTCTTTTGCCTGGTTGATTTCCTTAAACTTATCTAATTGTATCTTAGGGTTCTTCCCTGACGTATCAGCAAATTTCACTTCGAATAAAAGCTCCATATACTCCTTACCTATTTTGGCTGATGCCTGTCGGAGTCCAACTGGAGTTAGTGGAAAATCATAATCATGCCACCTTATCAGATGAACTATAGCCTCTAGGGTCTCATTGTCAAACTTTAAGTCTTTAAGAATCCCTTTGCTAGTCTGGGCTCCTTTTTCTTGATGACCATAAAAATGGTTTTGTCCATCTTTTCCTAAGGAAATGGTTGTTGGCTTATCAATATCATGAAGTAACATAGTCCAACGAAGTATGGTTCTTTCCTGCATAGTAAACCGATCCTCACTTACTTTTCCGGCTACTGCACAAACTGTTCTAATGGTATGTTCTCCTACATTATAAGCATGATAAGTATTCTTTTGAGGAGTTATCATCATATTATCAAACTCTGGAAGCACAACCTTGGTAATTCCAAGATCATATAAATCTCTTAGTCTGTCAGGATTATCTGATATTAAGAGCTTGGTAAGTTCCATTCTTATTCTTTCAGCACTTATATTCTTTAACAAATGAGCCTTATCCTTAATAGCTAATTTGGTGGATTCCTCTATCTGAAAATCTAACTGTGCAGAAAACCTTACTGCCCTAAGGATCCTTAGGGCATCCTCATCAAAACGCTCACTAGCATTACCTACACAGGCAATTCGTCTGTTTTTTAGATCTTCCATACCACCAAAAAGGTCAACTATGCCACATTCAGGGTTATATGCCATAGCATTTATAGTAAAATCTCTACGCTTTAAATCTTCTTCTAAGTTAGAAGTAAAAGACACTTCTCTAGGACGGCGATTATCTTCATAAACACCATCAAGTCGGTAAGTAGTAACCTCATAATGATCCTTATCAAGTAAAACTGTAACCGTACCATGTTGTATACCAGTATCTACGGTTCTCTTAAATATCTCCTTTACCTCATGAGGCTTAGCAGAGGTTGTTATATCCCAATCCTCAGGATGCCTACCAAGCACCATGTCACGGACACAGCCCCCTACAGCATAGGCCTCAAAACCCTTGCCTCTTAAGCTATCTATTATAAATTGAACTTTATGGGGAATCTGAAATATCATGGTTGCCTCCTAGGTAATATTATAGTAAAACAGTTATGAATTTAATAGGACTTACCCCAATAAGCCATAACCTTTGCAGGTTTACCACAGCATACACAATTATCATCTATATGCTCTTGTTCAAATGGCATACAACGGGATGTTGCTCCTGTTTTATCCTTTATCTCATTCTCACAAGCCTCATCCATACACCACATAGCCTTGATAAAACCAGGTTTGTCGTTAATAACACTCTCAAACTCTTCCATGTTTTTAGCTATATAGGTATGTGAGTCACGGTGCTCTTTTGCACGCTTTAGCATGTCTGCTTGAATAGTTTCAAGAACTTCAGCTACCTTGCTTTCAATCTCATCAAGGGAAACGAATATCTTCTCTCTTGTATCTCTTCTTACAATAACCCCTTGATTTTTCTCAATATCTTTTGGACCAATCTCTACTCTGATAGGAATTCCACGCATTTCCTGCTCACTGAATTTCCAACCTGGACTCTTATCAGAATCATCTACTTTTACTTTAAAGGAAGAAAGCCTTTCCTTAAGTTCAAATGCCTTCTCAAGAACTCCTTCTTTCTTCTGATTAATAGGTATAATCATTACTTGAATAGGTGCAACTTTAGGAGGAAGTACCAAGCCACTGTTATCACCATGAACCATAATTATGGCTCCAACAAGCCTTGTGGACACTCCCCAAGAAGTTTGATGTACGTATTGCAACTTATTGTTGGTATCTGTATATTGGATATCAAAAGCTTTTGCAAATCCATCTCCAAAGTTATGACTTGTGCCTGATTGTAATGCCTTTCCATCATGCATTAGAGCTTCTATGGTATAAGTAGACTCTGCTCCTGCAAATCTTTCTTTCTCAGATTTTTTTCCCTTAATCATAGGAATTGCCAATACATTTTCACAAAAATCTGCATAAAGATTAAGCATCTGAATTGTTCTTTCTTCTGCTTCCTCTGCAGTTGCATGGGCGGTATGACCTTCCTGCCATAAAAATTCTGTGGAACGAAGGAAAGGCCTTGTAGTCTTCTCCCACCTTACAACTGAACACCACTGATTATATAATTTAGGTAGGTCACGATATGAGTGAATTATATCTGAATAAAAATCACAAAACAAAGTCTCTGATGTAGGACGAACACATAGTCTTTCTTGAAGCTTATCATTTCCTCCATGGGTTACCCAAGCCACCTCAGGAGCAAAACCTTCTACATGGTCTTTTTCCTTCTGTAATAGACTTTCAGGAATAAACATAGGCATATATACATTTTCTACACCTGTTGCCTTAAAATCTGCATCCATTTGTCTTTGGAGGTTCTCCCATATGGCATATCCATATGGTCTAATTATCATACATCCTTTAACACTGGAATATTCAATAAGTTCTGCTTTTTTTACCACATCTGTGTACCACTGAGCAAAATCATCTTCCATTGAAGTGATTGCCTCAACTAACTTCTTTTCCTTTGCCATAATATTCTCTCCTTCATGTATTACTCTTTATTATAATATACAATAATATACAACAAAAAAGCCTTTCATCCCAAAAGGGACCGAAAGACTCGGCGGTACCACCCTAATTAGTCATAAATGACTCTCTCTTTACCGTTAACGCCGGTATACGTTGTATTTGGGGAGTTTATCCTTTCATACAAGGCTCCAAGGTAGGTTCAAAAACCCTTGCATAAGAAGCTTACACCATAACTTCTCTCTCTGTAATGCTATGTTTTTTACTATTCCTCTTCAAGGCCGTTTAATGTACTTAATTTTATTCCAGATCTATTCCTTTGTCAAGTGAATATGATATTGTTTGCTTTTCATTTACCACCTTAAGGACAGTTATTATTATAACAAGTCCTAGTGGCCCTAATATAAAACCCACAAGTCCAAAAAGCTTTAAACCTATATACATGGCCATTAGTGTATATAAGGGTTTTATACCAATCCTATTACCTATTAGCTTTGGCTCTATAACTTCTCGAATAATCTGACAGATAAGATAGGTGGTTATAAGAACTGCCGTCCCATATATATTGCCATTTAAGAGCATAATAATAGCCCAAGGAATAAAGACTATTCCACTTCCTATAAAGGGTAGGGCATCCATAAGAGCTATTCCTATGCCCAGTAATAAAGCATATTCATTTCTTATTAATACTAGACCGGTTACACAGCAAACTGCAACCATAACCATCACCATAAACTGAGATCTTAAATAAGCAATCCCCGTATCCGCCAACCTAACAGTGACTTTTTTAATATCTTTGTATATATCAGTGTTTTTATGTTTTTTTCTTAGCTCTGGTATTTCCTTAACAATCAAGGCTGCTGATATAAATGTTATTAGAAGGGTACCTATAAATCCAACTAACCTTATGGTTAAATTAAGAGTCTGGGCTGTCACCCCAGGAATCACATCACTTCTTACCCTATCCACCATACTTATCATATTATCATCCAGCAAGGCTCTAACACTTCCAGCGGCAAGACCTAGTATTTCATCACAACTACTACAGATATTATCAAGCTTTCCAGCTAGGATAGTTAGATATGCTGGAAGATTTCTAGCAAATTTTATAGATTGACCTATTAATATATTCATCAGATAAAATAAACCAGTACTAAAAAAAATTACTAAGATAAATAAGAATACTGAACCCCCAACTATCCTTGGCAACTTGAATTTTCTGTATAAAAACTCGGCTATAGGCCCTACCATCCAAGCCAATATACAAGAAAATACAAATGGCAATATAAGCGGTAAGACAAAACGAAAACTTAAATAGACACTAAGAGTTATAATAATAATCTTAGTAATCATCCTAGCTCTATCACCCATACCCTCCCAAATCTTCATAATATCACCCCAAATTAGATTTATAATAAATATAATAATAAAATTAAATAATAAAATAAATTATTAGGAAATAAAAAGAGAATTCATTTTATTAAGAATTCTCTTATCTTTATTTTCTCTTATATAATTTTTTATATTCTCGGTGATATTTTGAAATAAAAAGGGGAATATTATCATGAATAGACTAAAATAACAGGTATAAAAATTTTTATGTGATTTTTATATGATTTCTATTCCAATGTAATCTACATCTGCAAGATATGCCGCCTTAGCATAATCAATCATATCCTCTACTAGAAACTTATTACCTTCCTGGCTAACTTTCACAATACAATCCTTGGCATAACTTGATGCTTCCATGGTTTTTATTAATTCTTTTAGCCTTTCTCTATCCTGCTCCTTATTAAAATCTTTAAAGGTTAGACATTTTGGAGATACTAGCCTTTTAGTAGTGACACTGGGATTGCTATAATATTCTTTTGCTTCTTCCATAATAATATCAGCAATAAGATCAGGATTACAATAAGTACTATCAATAATAAAATTATAATTAGAAAAATCCATATAGTTCAGGTTGTAAATATCTTTGTATCTAATACTCTCTGTCTCAGCTCTTTTAGCCAGAAGTTCTTTTGCCTCCTCTATAGATGAGTACTTCTCCACAGAACCCCTTTGGTCATTCATAACACGTCCTGCTGCCACATCCAGACTAACAGATACAAATACTTTAAATGAATGCTCTACAAAATTCCATGCCAACCTTGAATCAAAAATTATATTTTCATCTTTCTTATCCCTTGATATTTGCCTTGTTGCATCATCAATCATATGGTCATATTTGCGGTCACTCATCATTAACTGATTAAGTTCTAAGGTGCTAAGATTCATCTTTGCTGCCAATTCTCTCTGAACCTTACCAGTAGAATAAACTTCAAAATCATATTTTTCACTAAGAAGCCTGGCCACAGTTGACTTTCCACTTCCTAGATTTCCAGTTATCGTAATATGCATCTCATTACCATCCTTTAGGTCTATATTTATTAATGTATTATATATGAACTCCCCCGGAAATACAATTACTTATATCTTTATGATTTATTAGTCTATGGAAGGCTGATAAGATTTGCATCAAGTAAATCTATGTCTTCTCTATCATGGGTTATGATAATAACCGTCTTTCCTTTAGCCATCTTCCTTATGTAATTAATAACCTGCTTCTTTAATTCTTCATCTAGGCCCTTAAATGGTTCATCCAAAATTAGGACATCATAATCAGACAGGATTGCTCTTACAAGAGCAACTCTTCGTCTCATACCTCCACTTAAGAGTCTTACAGGCTTTTCTTCATAATCTTTTAAGTTAATTTCCTTTAGATGCTCATTTATTTTTTCTTTTGTTAATCCCAAGTTATTAACAAGCCTTATATTCTCTATTGCATCCCAGTGTTCAATCAACCTATCCTCTTGAAATACTGCAGATATTTTCTTTCCTTCTAGACCTTCTACTCTTCCTGAATCCGGTTTAAGTAGATTCATTAGAATATTAGCCAAGGTGGTTTTTCCTGTACCGGATGCACCCATTAAGCAGGTGATTTTCCCCTTGGGAAAGTTAATATTAAGATCTTTTAGAACCTGCTTTCCATTAAAGCTTTTATTTAGATTTTCAACCCTAATATCCATGTGGCCTCCTTTAAGTTTTCTGTTTGAAGATCCACATTACAATCTTTTCAAACAAGATACTAAGCATTATTATGACCAAGGTCCAAGCAAAAAGTTCCTTTATCATTAAGTAAAGTTTGGCTTCATATAGATTTAGGCCAATGGAATTAGAAGGTCTGCCAATTACTTCAGCAGCAATTCCTGACTTAAAGCTAAAACCAAGGCCTACAGACATGGCAGATATAAGAAATGGTAAAACAGCTGGTATATATATAGCCTTAATACATTTCCATCTACTTAAGCCAAATACCTGTGCCATCTCAAGTAACTTTATATCAGTACTCTCTAGTCCATAAAGTATGTTGGAATAGGACACCGGAAGCACCATTAATAATGATATTAATATAGATAGATTCACAGAACTAATCCATACTAAGGCTAGGATTATAAATGAAGCTACCGGTGTTGATTTTATTATCTTCATAAGAGGTGATATTAACTCATATATTAGTTTGCTTTTGTAGGAAAG
>JAAYNY010000071.1 GCA_012520635.1 Clostridiales bacterium
TAGACAATGTAATATCAGTACAGACATATAAGAAAGATGGTTCAGCAGTTATAAATTCTGGATTCACATGTATACAGGCTGGTGTCCATGATTTATTATTACTTGATTATGATGGAAATACTCTTCAATTTAAGACTATTACTTCCTCTAAATTAATTGAATATGTTGAACATATTATGGATAGTGAAAAATATTTTGAGAATCTCAAAGCATAATTTTTATGACTTTATTAAGTACATTAATTAGGGGGGAGAAGACAAGTAGTGAGTAAGAAACGAATAGGTGACCTATTAATAGATGCTGGGATTATTAGTGAAGAACAGCTAGATAGTGCTTTGGAGATTCAAAAGCGAGATGGAGGAAGACTAGGAAAAATTCTAATTAATAATAATATGGCATCTGAGACCCAGATAATGGAGGTTTTGGAGTTTCAACTAGGAATACCTTTCATAGACTTAACCGCAATTGAAATACCTCCTGAAGTTCAGAGATTGATACCTTATCAGTTAATATATCGCCATAATGTAGTGCCAGTAAAATTAGAACTTACACTGCTATATGTTGCCATGGAAGATCCGTTGAACTTTATAGCAATAGAAGATTTGAGAATGGCAACTAACTTAGACATTGTTCCTGTGATTTCATTTAGCGATGCTATAAGTGCAACTATAAACAAGCTATATGGAAGTGAAACAGCTGACAAAGCTATACAAGAATTCCAGGAAGAAAAGGGCAAAAGTAGTGCTAACAATGATACGGTAGAAATTGATTCACTTGAAGTAGATAGTGCTCCCATTGTTCGTCTTGTTAATTCTACAGTTGAGCAGGCAGCAATAAGTAGAGCCAGTGATATACATATAGAACCTCTTGAAAATGATGTAAGAGTAAGATATAGAATAGATGGTAAGTTACAGGCTGTTCAAAGCATACCAAAGGAAGCCCAATCTGCGGTTGTGACCAGAATTAAGATACTATCTGGCTTGGATATAGCAGAAAAGAGAAAACCTCAGGATGGACGTTTTGATTTTAGAAATAATGATAAGATTCTAAACCTTCGTGTTTCAATTATACCTACCATAAATGGTGAAAAGGTAGTTATGCGTATATTAGATAAGACAAACTTCCTAATACCAAAGGAAAAATTGGGATTCACAGAAGGTAACTTGGCAAAATTTGATGAGTTATTAAAAAATCCTAATGGCATTATATTAATTACAGGACCTACGGGAAGTGGTAAATCAACTACACTCTATACTATGCTCAGTGAGTTAAATGAGATTACTGATAACATAATGACAGTTGAAGATCCTGTAGAGTATGTAATAGATGGGTTGAATCAGGTACAAGTAAATACAAAGGCTGGTCTAACATTTGCAGGAGCCTTAAGATCTTTTCTAAGACAAGACCCGGATATCATCATGCTTGGAGAGATAAGAGATGCTGAGACAGTAGAAGTTGCTATTCGAGCTGCTATAACTGGTCACTTGGTCTTAAGTACCTTACATACCAATGATGCTGTTAGCTCAGTTTCTAGATTGATTGATATGGGCGTAGCCCCTTATATGATAGCAGTTTCGCTTATGGGTGTAATATCCCAGCGTCTAGTTAGAAGATTATGTCCAAACTGTGCAAAAAGCTATACTCCAGCTGAACATGAGTTGCAGTTCTTGAACCTCCCTCCGGGAGATTATACCTTTAAGTCACCAGTAGGATGTTCTACATGTAATAACTCTGGTTACAAAGGTAGATTAGCAGTTCATGAGATTTTAATCATATCACAAGAGATGAGAGATATGATAGCTAAAAATGTTAGCAATAGTGAATTGGCAGATTATGCAATGAAACATGGCTTGACCACACTAAAGCAAGAGAGTATTCGCTTACTAAAAGACGGGGTTACATCTTTTGATGAAGTAATGGCTATAACATTTTCATAAGTAATATAACGTGAAAATTCATATAAAAGACTAATTGGAGAATAGAGAATGAATACTATTGAGATATTAACAAAATCCGTTGAGATGATAGCATCTGATATACATATGGCAGTAGGAGTTCCGCCTACAGTTAGGGTAAATGGTCACTTGGTACCCATAGGTGATGAAATACTTACAGCGGAGGATACCGAACAATTTGTAAAAGATATAACAAATGAGATACAGTGGGATACAATTAACAAAAAGGGTGAAGTTGACTTTTCCTATTCCATTCCAGGATTTCAACGTTATCGTGTAAATGCATATAAACAAAAAAATACATTTAGTGCAGCCCTTAGACTAGTTAATACAACAATTCCTTCATTTGATCAGCTAGGGCTACCCAGTGTAGTTAAGAATTTGGCAAATTGTAATAATGGATTAATACTTGTAACAGGACCTACTGGTAGTGGCAAGTCAACAACCTTAGCTAGTATGGTAAATATGATTAATAATGAAAAGGACAAGCATATCATTACCCTAGAAGATCCTATAGAGTATTTATTCAAGCACAATAAAAGTATTATTCAGCAAAGAGAAATAGGTATAGATTCACTTAGTTTCGCCAATGCACTACGTGCATCCTTGCGACAAGACCCAGATGTTATCCTTGTAGGTGAGATGCGTGACTATGAAACCATATCAATAGCTTTAACTGCTGCTGAGACAGGTCACTTGGTATTTAGTACACTTCATACCATAGGTGCCAGTAATACAATTGATCGTATTATTGACGTATTCCCATCTCATCAGCAACAACAGATAAGAATACAGTTGGCCATGTCCTTACGAGGAGTTATATCACAACAACTTATTACTAAAGCAGACGGTAAAGGCAGAGCTGCTGCCGTTGAGGTAATGGTTGGAACAGCAGCTGTATCTAATATGATAAGAGAAGGAAAAGGGCACCAATTGAATAATGCTATCCAATCCGGTGGAGGCCTTGGAATGCGTGTGATGGATGATGCCCTTTATGATCTATATAAGCAAGGTAAGATTACTCATGAAAGTGCACTGGAATACAGTGTGGATCCTGAGTATATGAAATCGGTATTAAGATAACAAAGGAAAGAGGTTATAAGAATGCCCAAATACCAATATAAAGCAAAGAACATGGCAGGGAATATAATTGAAGGAGTATATGAGGCACAGAATAAAGATGCAGTCATTAGCATGATACGTCAGAAGTCTTACTTTCACTTGGAAGTTAAGGAAATCATAGAAAGAAAAGATGTTAATGAGATGGGCGTACTTGGTAAGATTAAGCCCAAGGAACTTTCTGTTTACTGTAAGCAGTTTTCATCTATATTAAAAGCTGGTGTACCCCTTCTTCAAAGTCTTAAGATGGTTGGAGAACAGACTGAGAATAAGATGTTGAAGACCATTACTCTTAATGTTAGAGAAGAAGTTCAAAAGGGAAGTAGCTTGGCTAATGCCATGGAAATTCATAGTAATAATAAATTACCGCCAATGCTTATTAACATGGTGGAAGCTGGAGAAATGAGTGGTAGCTTAGAAAATTCTTTTGATGTTATGTCTGTGCATTTTGAAAAGGAACATAAGACAAAATCAAAGGTTAAAAGTGCTCTACGCTATCCCATAATAGTTAGTATTGTAGCTGTTGCAGTAGTTATACTGCTAATGGTAAAGGTGGTTCCAATATTTGCAAATATGTTCTCTTCACAAGGACAAGAGTTACCACTTCCTACTAAA
>JAAYNY010000072.1 GCA_012520635.1 Clostridiales bacterium
AATCAGCATGCCCATTCTATCCGGAGCATTTTTTGCAGTAAATAAACATGTGTAAATTATGAATGCAAATAAGAGCAATATAAAACTGCATCCTAAAAAACCAAATTCCTCTCCTGCAACCGAAAATATAAAATCACTTTCTGCAATGGGAACATGTCTATATCCCCGTAGTTCTGATGTTTCATCTATAAAAGTTTTTCCGACTAATTGACCAGAGCCAATAGCTTGGATGGCGTTTTCTTGTTGATACATAGTTGCAGGATAATCCTCAGGATTTAAGATAGAAAGTATCCTCTGTTGTTGGTTATTACTTAATATTACTTGATAATCCTGTTGAACATACCAGAATAATCCAAAGGCTATAGGTATTCCTACTATTAATATTGGTAAAATAATCTTCCAACTTAATCCTGCAGCAAATACTAGCATTACAAATATCGCCATAAGTACAATACTGGTAGACAAATCAGTCTGAATCAAAATTAAAAAAGTAGGCATAGCCATTAATATAATTGATATCAATAAGAAAATTCCATTATTAATCCTATGTTCGAATATAGTAAATAACTTGGCAAAAAATATTATCAAAATAATCTTTGATAATTCAGATGGTTGAAGATCAAAAAACTTTAAATTCAACCATCTTTGTGCATTGTAATATTCTACTCCAATAAGTTTTACCAATACAAGCAAAACCATGTTAATCAAGTAAAGTAGGATAAAGAATTTACTTATAAAATGATAATCTATTAAAGACACTATAATTACAATAAAAAGTCCACCAATTATGCCGATAATTTGCTTTTTATAATCATCAGGCTTTACTTGCTTAATTAGAAATACACCTAAAGAAGTCAAAATAGCTGTAACTATAAGCAAGGATATATTATATCTTTTAAAATCATAATCCTTAAATTTAAACATCCTAAGCATCCTTATTACTTAGAAGACTTCAGATCCTTTATAGGAATATTTGCATACAATGCAGGAACAGAAGTTCCCTTAAGTGTTTCTGACTCCTGTTGAGTAATCTTGATATCAAGTCCATCTAAGTCAATCTCAATATATTTTGATATCACCTTAATAATATCATTCTTAATTTGTTCCATTACTTCGGGTGAGCAGCCTGCACGGTCAGATACTAGAACCAATTTTAATCTGTCTTTAGCAATGCTGCTGGTTCCCTTTTTTCTAAAAAAATCTGCTAAACCCATGAATTAAACCTCCCCTTATATTTTTTTGTTTTTACCAAATAGTCTACTAAAGAATGAACTCTTAGCATTAAGATCTAAGAATGGTACTTCCTCTCCTAATAATCTTCTGGCTATATTCATATAGGCTGTTCCTGCTTGAGAATCAGACCCAACTAAAGGTTCACCTTGGTTAGTGGAAATAACAATGTTTTCATCATCGGGAACAACCCCGATTAAATCCACAGCTAAGATTTCAGTAACATCTTCGCTTGACATCATATCACCGCGTTTAACCATGTCCATTCGAAGTCTATTAACGATTAGATAGGTTTCATCAATTTCGTTTGCTTCCAATAAACCAATAATTCGGTCAGCATCCCTAACAGCAGAAACTTCAGGGGTGGTGATAACTAATGCTCTGTCTGCACCAGCTATTGCATTGTGAAATCCTTGTTCAATACCTGCAGGACAGTCCATTAATATGTAATCAAATTCTTCTTTAAGCTCATCAGCTAGTTTTTTCATCTGTTCAGGTTTAACTGCATTTTTGTCCCTGGTCTGTGCAGATGGTAACAGATATAGATTCGGATAACGCTTATCTTTAATTAAAGCATTACGAATCCTGCAATTTCCTTCAATAACATCAACTAGGTTGTATACGATACGATTCTCTAGACCCATAACTACGTCTAGGTTTCTTAAACCTATATCTGTATCAATTAATACAACCTTTTTGTCCAACATAGCCAGTCCAGTACCTACGTTAGCGGTAGTAGTTGTTTTTCCAACACCACCTTTTCCTGATGTAACAACTATTACTTCTCCCATTTTTTATCCTCCAGTCAATTATAAGGGCAATGCCTTAAGTATTACTTTTTTATTCTATTATCAAGCAGAGTATAAATGTTTTACTGCTTGTTTTTAACTGATTTATAGACGAATATCATTTAAAACATCTTTATTAAGGGGTTCAATATATATATTGCCATCTTCTAAAAAGGCAATCTTAGGTTCTTTAACGTCGTTTTTAACAGGCTTGTCCGGGGATCTTGCTATAGTATCAGCTATTCGAATCTGTGTAGGCTGCATATCTAAAGCTACTACAAAAGCATTGGTATTGCCACAGGCTCCAGCAAAGGCATTGCCTTTTAAAGCTCCTAGTACGATAATATTACCTTTTGATACTACTCTTGCACCATTATTGACATCACCAATTATAACTACGCTACTTTCAAATTCTAAAGAGGCACCAGAACGTAATATGCCTTTATAGAATTGACCTGTGTTATTTTCAAGCTCCATTAGTTTTTCTTCTAGAGATTTCTTGAAAAGTTCTTCTTTCTTAGGATCATTATCAATAATACAAACAATCTTCATGTCTGTGTTATTCTCTATTATATCCAAAATTTCCTTTTCTTCTTCATTATTTAAATCTCTTCCTTCAAAACTTAGAGCCATTTTAGCATCTTCAAAAAATTTGCTTGATTCCCTGAATTTCTCAGCTACTTGTTCTTTAAGTTCATTAAAGCTTATATCCGGGTTCAAAACAACAATGATACCATATTTGTTACCTTTAATAATTACATCATTATTAACTGATTTCATCGTTATCTCCTTATTGTTATTGGTTGTTAGTCCGAAAATGCAGCAATATCGTTCTCCATCATTGTTGCTTCATTAGCCACAATTTTATCTGGGCTTTCCAGATTGAAATATAATTCATAGATATCTTTTGCTGTTTCAGCAGCATTTCCTGATGTATGACCGTTTGGAATAACTACTGTTACAGATATCTCTGGTTTTTCATATGGAGCGTAGGAAACAAATAATGCGTTATTCGGTCTGTTTAAACTAATCTGTGAAGTTCCGGTCTTAGCTGCTACTGTTACACCAAAATTGCCATAAAGTCTGTAAACAGAGCCTCTTTGTTCATTTGCAACCAGATACATACCCTTTAAGACACTGTCCCATGTAGAGTTTTTTATATTAGTTAAATCTTTATAAACTGTAGCTTCATTCTTTAGTAGAATTTGGCCATCCTTATTGATAATACGATCAAGTAGGGTTAGATTATAGTTTGTCCCCCTATTTGCTAATGTAGTAATAAATCTTGCTAACTGTATAGGTGTATATACATGAGAACCCTGACCAATACTGGAGCGAACCGGATCAACGGTTGATACATTAGGCATAGCTTCACCAACTTCTACTCCAGATGTAGTATCTAGACCAAACAAGGAAGCATATTTCCTAATTTTTTCTAGACCTAATTTATCATTATATTCTCCATTACTATCAATACTTAAACGATATGCTGATTCATAAAAATAATAGTTACAGGACATTTTTAAGGCATTAGACATATCGACAGCACCATGGGTTCTAGGATATATATGACATTTTGCTGGAAGTTGTATCTTTTCAAATATACCCAAATCATTTATTTTTTCTCCAGGAGTTACAACCCCTTCTTCTAATGCAGCAAAGGCTGTTACCATTTTAAAAGTTGAACCAGGAGCTGTAAGCTGCATTGTAGGACGATTCATCCATGGGTCAGCATGGTCAGAATATAGCCATCTATAATAGTCGGGATCAACTTTATTGGCAAGCATATTATTATCATAGCTTGGATATGTGACCATGGCAAGTACATCACCGTTATTTACATCAGTAATAACTATTGAGCCACTACAAGGCTCTAGTGCCAGCATTGCAGGAGTGATTTCTAGAGAATGAATTTTATTCTCCATAAACTTGTAAGCTGAAATAGCTCCAGACTTTAATTTGCTTACATCCTCTTCATCCCATTCTAACACATTTTGCTCAAATAATAAAAGACAAATTTCAGTTCCTGACAATTTATATGAAAATATCAAGGAACGATAGATCATCTTATTAAATTTACTATCCTCTTCTAATAAGTTTTTGGTATAATCAAGTAGTTTTTGATATAGTTCTTCAGAACTAAAATAAGTATCTATCCCTAACTTGGACAAATCCACATAATTACCAGCAAGGCTATATTGAAGAAATTCACTTAGGGGAATTCTGTTGTTTTTATAGTTCTTTAGGGTGGAGTCATCTTCATCCATGTTAGCAGTTAGTACTATTTCATTTTGAACAAGAATCTTGTATATATAATCTAGATACTCTTCCATGTTACCTGCTTTATTATTGGTGGTAGTATTTGAAACTGAAAGAAACTTTCCAAGTTCTTTATATACATCAGACTTTGCTTCATGGAATTTCTTATATACAGTCCTTTCAAGTTCAGAATCACTTTGGTCTGATAGTCTATCAATATTAATAATATTATTATCAATTAAAGCAAAATACACCTCATAAATGGGAGTATATATTTTACTTGCACTTTCCCCTTTTGTTCCATAGTCAAGGTTAGGTCTTAAGTTCTCCAATAAAATCCCAGCTATTCTGCTTTCTAATATATGATATACGGACTTTTGCAAGTTACCATCAATAGTAAGGTATATATCATTACCAGCAAGGGGTTCATTTCGCTCTACTACTTCAACCACTTTACCATTATCATTTATAGTTACAAGTTCACTGCCCTTTCTGCCACCAAGATATGATTCAAACTCTTTCTCAAGGCCTGTTTTACCTATTATATCAGTGGCATTATAGTAATCATCATCACTTTCACTATTGAAATTTTCAAGTTCAGTGGCATTGATTAGCCCGGTATAACCAAGCATATGGGCAAAATACAAACTATCGTGATATACTCTTTTTGTTTCTTGTTTTATCTGTACACCTGGAAGGTCTGCTATGTTCTCCATAATCATAGATACAGTACCCTCAGATACATTAGATGCAACAGTGATTTGCATAAACTTAGGATAATTAGTAAATAGAGCAAATCTAACACTCATTATTTTTAATATTTCATCTATGGTATAGTCATCAGAAATACCAAACATAGGATATAACTTATCTCCGTCTTTTAGGAAATAAAACACATCTTCTGCACTGGCATCCTTTTGACTTTCTGTAAGCTGGTTTTTTTCAAGAGCATAGGCATATGCATTCTTTTTAAATCTAGTCAAAGCTGAGCCGGATACATTAAACTCCAAATCTCCCTTTTTTGTACTAGTAATATAAAAGGGATTATCTAGACTATCACCATTAGCTTCAATTATCTGAATAAGTTTATGAATAACTGCGTTTCTTTCTGCATTAGAGGTTATTGATGAGCTATCTTCCATAACTACTGAATAAGATAGAGTATTTGATGCCAGAAGCATTCCGTTACGATCATATATATTTCCTCTGGTGCTCTTTATCTCCCTGCTTTCTATATTCTTATATTCATATTCCTGTGCATGGGTAGGTCCTTCTAGGATTTGTAGCACAAAGAGACGATTTATCAGTACAATAAATAGAATCATAAAAATAAGAGATATAGGAAATAATCTTGAATTAAATAATCGTTTTAGGCTGTCTAAAAATATATCAAACACAACTAATCCTCCTTGTTTTCATTACGGTCAAGGTAATTGTTAATTATATGTAACAGCTTGTACATAACTGTAGCAACTGCCACTGAATAGATTATTTCCGGAATTATTATTGTTCGCATATAAAATAAAAAATCCAGTTTGCCCCGTAATAAAAACTCAAATATATAATACAGAAATTGATAAACAAAATTAGCGATAGCTATTAATAATAGGGGTAATGCATAATCATCCTTGGAATATATCTTATAAGCATAGCCCACCAAGTATCCAATCATCATTAAAAATAATGCGTAAAGGCCAAATAGATTACCGAACATAATATCAAGCAATAATCCTGAAAAAAATCCAATTACCAATCCTGATACTCTTCCCCGCATATAGGCAGTGGATACAACAAGAATTAGAAGTAGATTAGGCATAACATTGGCCAAGTTAAAAAACTGATATAATGAGCTTTGTAGAACAAAGCATATGATAATTTCTATAAAATAAACTATTACCCTCTTCAAATTTCATACCTACTTTTCTTATTCATTGGAAGAATCATCATCTAAAGTATCTTCTTCTGGAACTTCCTTAATAAGAGGTTCTTTAAGTTCTGTGATTATAAGAACCTCACTTAATCGCTCAAAGTCTACTGCAGGTGTCAGATAGGCTGTTTTTGTCATATTATTGGAATCTAGTTTTATATCACTTACATAACCAATTAAAATACCTTGAAGATATTTTGGACTAGTATGTGCTGTAACCACTTCATATCCCTCATCGATTTCGGCATCCTTACTTATAAAGTTCACATGTATCTTGCCTTCTTCAATAAGTTTTAAATCTCCTTGAACTACACAGGTGTCAGAGGTCTTTAAAAACATACCCCAAACAGCACTTTTATCATCAATAATTGCTCTAACCTTAGAATGATTATAGTAACATTCTGTAATTATGCCTACAAGACCGTTACCGGCCAGTACGTTCATATCAACAGCAAGTCCATCCTTACTGCCTTTATCAATTGTAAATACATTGTACCAGTTATTAGTGTCCTTATCTATAATGCGGGCAGCCACCTTAGGGTAATCCAGGTATTTTTGATCCAATTCATACAAGCTCCTTAGTTCATCAAGTTCGTACTTGTTTTGAAGAAGGAGTTTATTCTCATATGACAAAACACTTACTTGATCTTTTAATCTTTGATTTTCTTCGGTAAGCTTTTTCATATTCTGAAAAGTATCTATCTTATCCGATATTTCTGTTCCGACTATATTAATGCCTTTTTGCATGGGAGTAATTACTGTTCCTACTGCATTTCTAACCGGTGATAAATATTCTCCAAAACGAAATGAAATAATAATAAGGATTATACATATGATAATTCCTGTGATAAGCAAATGCTTTGGATTAAAATTAAATTTTGCCCTTCGTCTCATTATTAACTCCTACTTAATTAATCTACAAAAGTTTTTGGCTTTAATTGATTAGCTAAGGATGATAGTCCACTTTCATCCATTATTCTAGCTAAGCCTTTTACTACTGTGTTAGCTGGATCTTCACAGATATTAACATTTAGATTGGTTTCTTCACTGATAAGCTCATCAAGTCCAAATATATTAGCAGAACCACCTGTAACATAGATACCACCATCAATTATATCCGATGAAATCTCTGGAGGTGTTCTCTCTAGAATAACTCTTATGGAATCTATTATGGAATATAAATATTCTGAAATAGATTCATAAACTGTTTTTGAGTTTATTTCCACTTCAACAGGAAGGCCTGATACAACATCACGACCATATACATTAACAGAAGCTACTACACCTGGTAATGCGCTGGCAAGCTTCCTCTTTAAACTTTCTGATGTCTTATCACCTATATAAAGGTTATGTTTCTTTTTAACTGTATTTTTTATAGCTTCATCAAACTTATTTCCACCAATAGGAATAAGCTTACTTAAGACAATTCCCCCTAAGGATAGTACGGATATCTCAGTTGTATCTGCACCTATATTAACTATCATAACTCCTCTTGCAGACATAATATCAAGCCCTGCACCAACTGCATCTGCTACGGGCTTTTCAACTATCTTTATATTACCAACTTTTAAAGTGGAACTGGCAATTAGATCATAAAAAGAACGACGCTCAACCTCAGTTATATTAGTTGGAGTTGCCACTATATAGTCAGCCGTACCAAGTCTTTTGCCGCCACTAATCTTTTTAATAAAATGTATGAGTAGAGCTGTCATATTAGCCACGTCAGCAATGACCCCATTGCGTACAGGGTGAGTGACTACAATATTAGGTGGTGCTTTCTCATACATATCATAAGCTTCATCACCAGTTGCTATTATGTTTTTTTTATCTGCTATAGCTACTATATTACGTTCATCTAGAACAATTCCATGTCCCTTTCTGCTGATCTTTATAGTGCTTGTACCAAAATCTATACCATATGTTTTTAACGCCATTGTTTAAGTACCTCCTAAATCCTGTAGCTGTAATGTTATGTCGAGTTCTAAGTTGGTATCTTTAACCTTTAGATTATAGAAGCCCTTGTTCTCTTAAGCTGATATATCTATTATCTCCAATAATAATATGATCCATAAGCGTAATACCAATTAAATTCCCAGCTTCTTTCATTCTCTTTGTAACGTTAATATCTTCTGAGCTTGGAGATGGATCACCACTGGGATGATTGTGAACTAAGATTATATTTACAGCTTCCTCTTTTAATGCTTGTATTAATATCTCTCTAACAGGCATTATAGATGCATTGACTGTACCAGTAGACATAATCATGTCTTTAATTAACTTGCTTTTTGAATCAAGCAATAAAAGAAGTACCTGCTCCCTTGAAAGATGTCGCATATCCTGCATGTAGTAATCTGCTATACTCTTTGGAGTAATGAATTTTAAACTGTCTCTATGTACTTCTTTAGCCATTCTCTTTGTAATCTCTGTAAGACATAAAAGCTGTATAGCTTTTACCCTACCGATTCCATTGATTTGCATAAGTTCTTTCATGGAAAGGTAGTTAAGGCCTTTTAACCCAGGATGATGACTTGAATGATTTAGAACATTTATTGCTAGGTCAATAGCCCTAAGCCTTTTAGTTCCTGTTCTTAGAATGACAGCAAGTAACTGGGCATCGGATAAGCACTGTGGCCCATAGGTCTCACATTTTTCATATGGACGCTCCGATACCGGTAGTTCTTTGATAGTTAAGTGTGTTTGTTTCATGATATCCTCCTCTTTCTCTCTCCAAGAAATCAGTTAGGCTCATGAAAAAATATTATAACTTTTTATATATGAATACAGCTGCAATTGCTCCAAGTATGCTAGCAATAGTAATTTTTAGTCTTATGCCAAAATGGATTGCAAGAGCACCTAAATCAATAGTTAGTATACTTTTACCATCAGATCCTCCGATAGCAAAGTCAATACCAGAATCTAACCAAGATAAAAACTCTACTTTTCTTAAAAGATGGCCTATAAAGCTACCTAATACAATTCCACATAGGATTAATAGAAATAAGGCCCATTTGTTTTTACCTATTGTTCTAGCCATAATAAGACTCCCCTTTAGTTTAATTACTACAATTTGTGTTTAAATTATAATAATTTTATCATAATAAAAGTGTTTTGTATACAGTAAGAATGGCACTTATAGCTTAATCAAATTTCGATCTAAAAGTTTTTGAAGTGACATTAAAATACCATATTTAGCATGGTGCCATGTAAGTCCTCCTTGGAAAAACACTGTATAAGGTGGTCTTATTGGAGCGTCTGCTGATAATTCTATAGAAGCACCTTGAACAAATGCTCCAGCTGCCATAATGACATCACAGTTGTAGCCAGGCATAGGTGCAGGTATGGGGGTAACAAAGCTATCTACTGGTGCTGCAGCCTGAATCCCCTCGCAAAATGCTATTACAGCTTCAGGGCTATCTAATGTTACTGCCTGAATAATATCAAATCTATCTTCACTTCCATTAGGTAGTACATTAAATCCTAAATGTTCATATAATTTCGCAGCATATACAGCACCTTTTAAGGCTGCAGATACTACCTGTGGTGCAAGAAAGAAACCTTGATATAGGCTAGTATTAACTCCCAGGGTTGGTCCAACTTCCTTTCCTAGTCCTGGGGCAGTAAGTCTATATGAAGCATTTTCTACATATTCTTTTTTTCCTACTATATAACCGCCAACTGGAGCTAGTCCCCCACCTGGATTCTTAATCAGGGATCCAACACAAAGATCAGCCCCCACATCTGTAGGCTCGATTATTTCTACAAACTCACCATAGCAATTATCAACCATACATATAAGATCAGGCTTAATATTCTTCATAAAGCTAATTAACTGTCCAATCTGCTTGACGGAGAAGGTAGGTCTACTATCATAGCCTTTAGAACGTTGTATGGTGGCAAGCTTAGTCTTAGGACCAATGGCTTCTTTAATCTTATCATAGTCAAAGCTTCCATCAGCTTTTAAATCCACCTGTTTGTATGAAACACCGTACTCAGCCAAAGAACCATTTGTTTCTTTGATACCTATTACTCCTTCTAAGGTGTCGTAAGGTTTTCCCACAGGGGATAATAGCTCATCTCCTGGTCTAAGATTACCTGCTAAAGCTACGGTTAGTGCATGGGTACCACTAATAATTTGTGGACGTACCAAAGCATCCTCAGTATGAAAAACATGGGCATATACCTGTTCTAAGGTATCTCTACCCAAATCATTATAACCATATCCTGTAGTTCCGGAAAAATGTGAATCACTTACATGATTATCTTGCATAGCTTTTAAAACTTTTAGCTGATTGTACTGGGCGATATCATCTATTTGCTTAAATCTTTCTTTTAACTCTCCTTCAATCTTTCCACTTAATTCAAGTAAGTTGTTGTCAATTCCCATCTGCTTATAAAATTCTTGTAAATCTTTAGTTAACACTTTTTAGTCCTCCCATTTATTATTTGCATTTTAGTTTACATAACAAATTTATGTTATCTAGATAATAATACCATGTTTTCTAAGACTATCAAGAAGATAATCTAGAATGGCATTCTCATCTACAAATTCATCTTTATTAACCCATGTTACTTCTTTTTCTCTACGAAACCATGTTAATTGTCTTTTGGCATAATGCCTTGTATCTCTTTTAAGTTTTTCTATGGCTTCATCAAGGGTGGTGTTTCCTTCAATGTAATCTAATATTTCTTTATAACCTAAGCCTTGCATGGATATCAAATCTTTTGTATATCCCATGGTTTTAAGGCTCCTGACTTCATCTACTAGACCTTTTTCTATCATTATATCAACCCTATTATTTATTGTATCATAAAGGCTAACTCTGTCCTTGTTTAGGACAAAATATTTATATAGATAGGGTGATTCTTGTTCCCTTTGCTCTTTATTATGGACAGATATTGATTCTCCAGTTTGATGAAAGTACTCTAAAGCTCTTATAATACGCTTTCCGTTATTTGGATGGATTTCTTTTGCACTTAAAGGGTCAAGCTTTGTAAGTAGTTCATGAAGATAAAGAGAACCCTTGCTTTCTAGTAATCCTTCAAGTTCATTTCTATATGATTTATCAGAATCATTTTCTTCAAAATTAATGTCATATATAACCGATTGAATATAAAAACCTGTTCCCCCCACTAGTATTGGTATTTTATTCTTATCTCGAATGGTTTTAATGTATTTTTTAGCATATTGTTGAAACTTAAACACATTAAATTCTTCATCTGGATTAAATTCGCTTATTAGGTAGTGGGGAACTCCTTGCATTTCATCTTCTGTGATTTTTGCAGTACCAATATCCATGTATTTATATACCTGCATTGAATCAGCAGAAATAATCTCCCCGTCTACTGCCTTTGCAAGGCTAATAGACAAGGAGGTTTTACCCACAGATGTGGGGCCTGTTAAAATTATAAGTGGTTCTTTGTTCATTAAGTCCTCCCTTATATGATTCGCTTAAACTTCTTTTCTAGTTCATATTGGCTAATAGCTATTATTACTGGTCTTCCATGAGGACAATGGTAGGGGTTATCTAAAGTTAATAGCTCTTTTATTAAGGAGAATGCTTCATCAGTTGAGAAGGAATGATTAGCCTTTACTGCTGCCTTACAAGCCATAGATGCAATCTTTTCTAATATAGATTCTGGTTTTGGCTGCCTACCAGTAACATCCTCAGTAAGTTCATCTATAAATTCCAATAATAAATCCTTATCTGAAAGATTATATAAATCCGCAGGAACAGCTCTTACAGAGAATTCATTCCCTCCAAAATGTTCAATTTCATATCCCAATTGTTCTAAGGTATCTTTATTGGCCTTTATCACTTCTTGCTCTCTTAAAGAAAGGGTCAAGACAATTGGTGGTAGTAAAACTTGTGAAGAGTGGGAATGATTCTTGGCATCTGCAAGGATTCTCTCATATAGAACTTTTTCATGAGCAGCGTGTTGGTCAATTATATAAAGCTCCTTTTGATACTCCACCAGCCAATAGGTTGAGAATAACTGACCTATAATTCTATGCTCCTTAATGGCTTCCTCAGATAAGAAGTGATTTGCAGTATCTTCTTCATTAGTAGAAAACAAGCTCATCTGTTCTTCTATTACAGCCTTATCTTTATCTGCCGGCTCTATATGGGATTTGTCACTATAGTTATTATGAGTTTCTTTAATAATATTAGTAGATGCCATCTTATCTTGGCTACTGGACATATCACTTATATTATTGTCTGCATTATTGCAAGTATTATCTGATTTTTGTGACAGGGTCTCAAGGGCCTTTAGTTGATTTATACGGTTTTTTTCAAAAGGTTCAGGAAGCTTATTGATTTTGGCTTTATCTATATTTTTACCTTTGCTCTCACTACTGATGTTGACCTTAGGAATTAATTCTTTTCTTGATAAGGTATCTTTAATTAACTGATAGGTAAGATCATAGATATGGTCTCCGTTATTTATCTTAAGCTCCATCTTTTGAGGATGAATATTGACATCAAGTAATGAAGGATTTATCTCATAGTATAATGAGGTAAAGGGATATTTATGTTGCATCATAAATGGTTTGTAGGCATCTTCTATGGCCTTTGATATTATCTTGTTCTTAATATATCTACCATTTATAAAGAAATTCTCAAAGTTTCTATTACCTCTGTTAATAGATGGCTTTCCTATATAGCCAGATATCTTCACATCTTCTGATTTGTATTCTACAGGCAATAATTCCTTTGAAATATCCCGTCCATAGATATGGTATAGGATATCCTTGATATTATTATTTCCTGAAGATTGGAGCCTTATCTGATTATTTACTATAAAGCGAAATGATATATTTGGATGGGATACCATAAGCTTTTCCATTAAATCGTTAACATAACCAGCTTCTGTGGCGGCAGACTTTAAAAACTTTCTTCTTGCTGGGGTGTTATAAAAAAGATTACGAACTATAAAGGTAGTACCACTAGGACAACCTATTTCTTCTAGGGATTTTTCTTCACCCCCTTCGATTATATAACGATAACCATTTAAGGAGGACTTTTCTTTGGTTATAAGCTCCACTTGAGATACGGCTGCAATACTAGAAAGAGCTTCACCACGAAATCCTAAGCTTCTTACATTTAAAAGATCCTCAGCGGTCATAATTTTACTGGTAGCATGACGCATAAAGGCTACAGGGATATCTGCCTTAGATATTCCTGCACCATTATCTGTTATTCTAATAAGACTTAAGCCACCGTCTTTAATCTCTGCAGTTATGGCAGTTGAACCTGCGTCTATAGAGTTTTCAATAAGCTCTTTTATTACAGCGCTAGGTCGCTCAACCACTTCTCCTGCTGCTATTTGATTTATTGTATTTTCATCTAAAAGATGGATTATTGACATAGAACCATCCTCTTTCTATTGTATGTTAGATTCTATCTTTAATTTTTTCTTGCATTTGATATAACTTATTAATAGCGTCTATTGGGGTTAGCCTTGCTATATCCATTTCCCTTAGCTCTGTTATAACATCATCATTCCCCGTTACTGAGAATAGAGATAGTTGAGCAGTTTTATCCTTTTGTCTTACTTCTATATCTGTAGTAATAGACTTTGCTTTTTTGGCCAGATCATTTTTTGTAAGCTCATCCACTATTACATTTGCCCGTTTTAATACAGTTGCAGGTACTCCAGCAAGCTTAGCAACTTGTATACCATAACTTCTGTCTGCCCCGCCTTTAACAATCTTTCGAAGGAACACTATATCCTCACCTTGCTCTTTAACAGCAATACAATAGTTATTGACGCCATCTAGTTTTCCTTCTAATTCTGTTAGTTCATGATAATGGGTGGCAAATAATGTCTTAGCACCTAGTACGGATGTATTACTTATGTGTTCAATTACAGCCCAGGCAATACTTAATCCATCAAATGTACTAGTACCCCTACCGATTTCATCTAAGATAAGTAGGCTGTTTTTAGTGGCATTTCTTAGAATGTTTGCTACTTCTGTCATCTCCACCATAAATGTACTTTGGCCACCAGCTAGATCGTCTGAAGCTCCCACCCTTGTAAATATCCTATCTACAATCCCTATCTGAGCACTATCAGCAGGAACAAAACTACCGATTTGAGCCATAAGTACAATTACAGCAGTTTGTCTCATATAGGTGGATTTTCCAGCCATATTTGGACCAGTTATAATTGATACACGGTTTGCACCATTATCAAGTAAGGTATCATTGGGTACAAACATGTCATTGGTAATAGTCATTTCAACTACAGGATGTCTACCATTCTTAATATTTATTAATCCTTCATCATTCATATCAGGGCATACATAGTTATTTCTTTCAGCAACTAAAGCTAATGAGGCTACTACATCTAGCTTTGCTATTGCTTTAGCTGTGCCTTGTATACGTTTGACTTCTAGACCAATCTTATCTCTTATCTCACAGAACAAATCATACTCTAAGGAAAATAACTTGTCCTCAGCACCAAGAATAATATCCTCTAGTTCTTTTAATCTATCTGTTGTGTAACGTTCGGCATTGGCTAGGGTCTGTTTTCTAGTCCAACCCTCAGGTACAAGGTCTTTATATGAATTAGTAACTTCAAGATAGTAGCCAAATACTCTGTTATATTTTATCCTAAGGTTTTTAATTCCGGTGGCTTCTCTTTCTTCCGATTCTAAATCCATAAGCCAATCCTTACCTTCAGTCTTTGCCTTTCTAAGTTTATCTACATTCTCGTTATATCCATCTTTTATAATACCTCCCTCTTTAAGATTGATTGGGGGTTCGTCTACAATAGAAGTCATAAGTAGATTATATATATCAGATAGATCATCCATCTCATTATGAATTTCTCTAATAAGTTCACTATCAAAATTCTGAATAAGGAACTTAATATGGGGTAACATTTCCAGTGATGCCCTTAGGGCTACCAGGTCTCTAGGATTTGCTGATTTATAGCTTATTTTACCCATAAGTCTTTCAAGATCATATATGGCATTGAGATATTCTCTAATCTCTTCTCTTGAAATCATATTGTCCTTAAGTTGGCTTACACCGTAAAGCCTTTTATTAATCATATCAAGATCAATAAGAGGTTGTTCTATATTGCTCCTAAGAAGCCTAGCTCCCATGGCTGTTTTTGTCTTATCAAGAACCCATAGAAGGGAACCTTTCTTTTGCTTATCCCTAATGGTTTCTGTTAGTTCTAGATTGCGAATAGTGGAACTATCTAGTAACATAAATTTCTCATAAGTATAAGGTGTTAATTTTGTAATATGGCTTAATGAACTTTTTTGTGTTTCAGTAAGAAAGAGCATAATACTACCAGCTGCAATTAATCCTATGGTATAGTCTTTTAGACCAATTCCGTCTAAGGTTCCTACATCAAAATGCTCCATAAGGGCTCGTTTACATAAGACATCGTCAGTATACCAAGGCTCTAAGGGAGATATGGAAAGGTTGTTTATAGATTTTATAGTTTCAATATCTATGCCTGATACCATAAAGCAGTCATTACAAATTATTTCTGAAGGAGACCATTTGTATATTTCGTCCATCAGTTTGCGGTTATTATCTATCTCTGTAACAAAATAATCTCCTGTTGTAACATCTACAACGGAGACGCCGTATATATTGGTAGTATGTACAATACTCATCAAATAATTGTTCTTTGTTTCATCCATTACTTGAGTGTTTAAATGGGTACCGGGACTGACAATCCTTACAACCTCTCTTTTTACAATACCTTTAGCCGTCTTTGGATCTTCTACCTGCTCACAGATGGCCACACGGTAACCTTTACTTATTAACTTACTTAGATAGCTATCGACAGCATGATGAGGTACTCCGCACATAGGTGCTTTCTTATCATTTCCGATGCCCTTTCCCGTAAGTGCAATCTCTAATTCTTTGGAGCAAATCTTGGCATCTTCAAAAAACATTTCATAAAAGTCACCTAAACGAAAAAAAAGAATACAGTCTTTATATTGATCCTTTATCTGCGTATACTGCTGCATTAGGGGAGTTAGTTTTGTCATTACTAATTTCCTTTCTTATCTTAAATATTGTGATAACTATCTTGTATATCACTGCAAATTAAATCATATGAATACTCATTACGATCATTTATTATATCTGTAAATGATTTTCTAGTAAATAGTATATCATAAGGACAGGTTTATTGAAATTGTATTTTATTATATATTCATTAGATTCTTATTCAGTCCTAACATCATCAAGAAGATTACTACCATCTGCGGCTGATGTAGCTAGAATATCACAGCGTTCATTTTGTGGATGACCATTATGTCCTCTAACCCAGACATATTCCACCTTATGAGCTTCCATAGCTTTTAGGAGACGTTTCCATAGGTCTACATTCTTAACGGGTTCATTCTTGCCCCGCCTCCAACCTTTCTTAATCCAACCCTCAAGCCATTTATCATTAAAAGCCTTAACAAGGTATTGAGAATCAGAATAAAGAGTTACATGGCAGGGTTTAGTTAGAGCCTCTAAGCCCACAATAGCCGCCATCATTTCCATTCTGTTATTAGTTGTCTTCTTGTATCCAGCACTATATTCTCTTATATGCTCCTTACCCTGTGAGTCAATAAACTCTATAATAGTACCATAACCACCGGGACCATCAGGGTTACCTCTAGCAGAACCATCAGTATATATATTAACTTTTAATAACATAGTTTCACTCCATTTCTTTTATTATGCTCCATTCTCCTGTATTCATATACAGATCAACAGCCTCATTTGCATCATTTATAATATCTTCTGAGTAGCCCAAAAGATTTAGTAGTTTAATTGCATTTTTTGTCATAGCCCTGCCTTTGTATAATTTATAGTCAAAGAGAACTTGTTTTTCATCTACTCTTTCCCTAAAATGATAATTTGTAAAATATTTTTCCAAGATATAGGTAAGCTCAATATCATGGGTGGCAGCAAAACATAAAGTGTTTTTCTTAGCAAGGGAAGCAAGAATTCTAGAAGATGCAGCAATACGTTCTAAAGTATTGGTTCCACGAAGTACCTCATCTACAAAACAAAGCATGGGATACTCCCCTCCTGCCTTATCTATAATACGCTTTAATGATTTGATTTCAACTATAAAATAACTTTCCTGGCTTAAAATATTGTCCTTTAGTGCCATGGATGAATAGATAATAAAATAACTTGCCTTATATTCACGACTAAGTGAAGTGTATATAGTCTGAGACAATATAGCGTTTACTGCTAAGGATTTGATGAATGTAGATTTACCTGAAGCATTGGATCCAGTTAGTAATGTGGAGCTTGTACTACTTATAGAATTAGTTACAGGTTTCAAAATCAGTGGATGGTAGACATCTGTAATAATTAATTCAGGATTGGTTTTTGCTTTTGATAGATTGGGAAGGGAATAATAATCTAGCATATGACGATATGATGCAATTGCTATCATACTATCAATAAAACCTACTGTTTCAAATATCCGATTCACAGTATCTTTATTATTCTTAAAAAAATTTAACATGGAATTATACTTTATTAAATCGTGATGAGTAAACATACGATAATAATCCAACATAGCTTCTAATAGGTTGCCAGAGACATTTCTTGCCACGACAATATAAGAGCCTCTCTTATAGCCTTTAAAAGCCTTTAAATCAGAA
This sequence comes from Clostridiales bacterium, assembly GCA_012520635.1. Classification (GTDB taxonomy): domain Bacteria; phylum Bacillota; class Clostridia; order Lachnospirales; family Lachnospiraceae; genus Mobilitalea. The sequence goes on from JAAYNY010000072.1 coordinate 17,849, forward strand.
GCCAGTTGCGCATTGTATTTATCCAGTTCAGGTACAGAGTGCTTAACTAAGTGTTCTATACTATCAAGTAGCCTTAGGGAAAATGCAATTAATGCAATATAATTTTCAATTTGAGCCTTATATTTAAAATGGGAAACAATATTAAATGCCAAAACAAACAGGGATAACCCAATACCTATAGACGGGTTTATAAAGATAGATACTATTGATAATATTAAAGCAAGAGCCATTAGATAGTGAGGAATATTACTGGTTGCCTCTTGCATAGCCAGTCTATTTATATATTCAAATGCAGATATATTTCTTAATCTTCCTACATTATTAAGATTTACTTGAATCTTTAGTCTATCATCTTCATGGGACTGAAAATATTCTATTAAACGGTTTCTTTCCTCAAGTTCTTCTGATGAAAATATTGGTTTACGAAGAAGGGCATATAAATACTCCTCTCCTAAAGAACTTTGAGTATTGTTGATTCGTAGAAATATTTCATCCATGTCTAGGTCGTTCCATGTAATATCATCTATATCTATATAGTCATTATACTGGCTAAGATAGAAGTACTTTAAAGATTCTAATTTATCTGAAGAATACTCCTTTTCGGGAATTTTTCCCCACTCATCTTTTAATTTGCCTATAAGTAATTTCTTTTGTTTGTTTTTATTTATAATACTGTAGATAGTAACCGCAAGTACGAACAAAATAAAATAAATTATAATTTCCATCTGTTTCTCCCATCTATTACACCAATTGTATAAGAAAAAGTATATACAACATTTTATAGTATCATGAATTTTTTGTCCAGAATCAATTGATAATATATATTGAAAATGGAGCTGTTATAAAACAGCTCCATTCTTTATAGTAATATAAATATATGAATTGATTTAATCTTTAATGTATCTTACACATTTTATAGGTTTACGGTAGTTTACATTAGATATCTTAATACCATCTCTTTTATTACTTGCATGGATAACCTTATTGTTACCAATATAGATTGCCACATGATTGATGTATCCGCTGGAATTATTACCGTAGAATACTAAATCTCCTGGTTTTAAGTTAGATTGAGATATCTTTGTACCACCATTTGCTTGAGATCTGGATGTTCTTGGTATGCTATAACCATATTTCCTATAAACTGCTTGAGTAAATCCTGAACAGTCTATACCGTTAGTTAAGCTAGTACCACCATATACATATCTATAACCTAGATACTTCTTGGCGAAATTCACCAGATTGACTCTTTTTGATGATACTCCTGATCCGTATTGTAATTCTTCTGTAGAATGGGCTTTTGCTAGTTCATATGATAAGTCAACATATTGCTTTGCCACATATCCTACAGTTCCATTCTCTGAATCATCACCATCTAGACTAACCTTAACCCATTTGTTATTATCCTCACCATAGGCTACAACTAAGGGATCCAAAACTATAAGCTGCTCTCCCTTTGCTACAAAGTCTAGTACTGCTACAGATTCAGATGCTGAAGGCTCTTTTCTTACACGAAGTCCATCAGTTGTAGATGTTGCAACATGGTTAGCAATATCTAATGCTAATTTTGAGGCTTCCACTCCGGTTATTAAATATTTACTTTTTACATATCCGGTTACTTTACCTGATTTGACTTTTGTCCAACCGTCTTTGCTTGCTTCTAATATATCGCAACCAGCATTCTTGGGCATCTTTCCTAGAATCTTACCTGATTCGCTGGGCTTTTCTCTGATTAACAAATTGGTATCAACATCGGCAATACCTATATTATTAAATCCTGGAATAGGTAGATCATCAGAGGATAAGACAGATATTTCATCCTTAAAATCAAGTGTTATATTTACTTCATTGCCTGCTTTATCATATACAAATCCTGCTACTGCTTGTTCGCCGGCCATGGCTGTTGATCTACTAGTAGAAATTAGTATTGCTCCTGTAACACATGCCAAGGAAATCTTCAATAACTTATTGTCCATCTTAAAAGATCCTCCAAATTATTTTTAATACTTAGATAATAAAAGTATTAAATTAATTGTTACATAAATGTTAAATATGTTACGCAAGTATTATAGCAAAGCGGTTAATTTTTGTCAAGAATATGTCATAAGTTTTTCAAATTTAGTCATAATTACCAAAATAAGTTAACACTTTTCTAATAAACTAACAATTAAAAGCCACCTAGATACCATTAGATGGACTTGGGTGGCTTAATAATTATATAATAATTTTACTAGATAATAATACAGATTATACCGCCATTACTATCGTTGATGATTTTTTGCATGGTTTCTTGTAGCTTGACCTGGCTTTCGTCCGTTAGTTTATTGGCTTTGCCATTAATCCCTTCATCTACTAATTGACGGATTGATTTTCCGAAAATATTGGTATCCCATATACCTTCAGGGTTTTCATTTGCATTATCATTAATATAATTCATCAGATCCTTAGCCTGCTCTTCTGTTCCTACTATAGGAGCAATCTCAGTAATTATCTCTGCTTTAATCATGTGAATTGAGGGTGCACTTGCTTTTATCTTAACACCGAATTTATTTCCATGTTTCATAACTTCAGGCTCTTCTAAGCGAATTTCTTCCTGAAGAGGAGTTACTATACCATATCCTTTACTCTTAACTTGATTAACAGCAGCTGATACCTTTTCGTATTCTAATTTCTTTTCTGCCATCTCTCTAAGAGTTGCGATTAGTTGATATTCTCCTGTTATAGGCACACCTATCAAATCACTAAGGATTTTATAATAGTACATATCATCAAACTCTACATTTACAGATACTGTACCATCTTGCATATTAACCTGATCTACTTTAAAGCGTTTTACATATTCACTATCTGTTAAGAAATTAGAAGGATTTGCATCTTTGACCCTGGTGATATTGTCAAACAAGTTCTTAACAGAAACAATCAAGTCATTTTTTAACCAGTGGTCAGCAGGAAGCATCTCAGCCCATTTTGGCATGTAAAAATTAATTTCTGTAATAGGAAATGCAGATAGGATATTTTCCATTATATTATTGATATCTTCTTTTCTAAGTTGTTCGCAGTTAACAGCCATAACTGTTACATCATATCTTTGTTGGATTTCTTCTGTTATTCTTAAGGCTTCATTGGAATATGGTTTGTTAGTATTTAGTAATACGATAAATGGCTTGCCTAGACGTTTTAATTCCTCAATGGTTTTTTCCTCAGGCTGCATATAATTGTTTCTTGAAATGTCTCCAAAACTTCCATCAGTGGTTATCACTATTCCTATTGTGGAATGGTCACTGATTACCTTTTTAGTACCAATTTCTGCTGCCTGGGTAAAAGGTATTTCATGATCAAACCAAGGTGTTTTTACCATCCGCTCACTTTCATTCTCAATATGGCCAGATGCTCCTTCAACCATATATCCTACGCAGTCGATTAGACGTATTTTCACATTTGTTTCTTCATTTAGTGCTATCTGTGCAGCTTCCTTTGGAATAAACTTTGGTTCTGTAGTCATGATTGTTTTTCCAGCTGCAGCCTGTGGCAATTCATCAATCGCCCTCTCCTTGCTATGGACATCTTCAATACCGGGTATTACCAAGAGATCCATAAATCTCTTAATAAAGGTAGACTTTCCTGTTCTGACCGGTCCTACCACACCTATGTATATTTCACCGCCTGTCCTAGCCTGAATATCATTATAAACATCAAACTGCCCTAACATATGTCAACCTCCTAATGGTTATAATTAAAGATATGCTGGGCAGTTAAAATCTATGATATTTGAATTGTACTTGTTATCAAAAATATTATTAAAATTTTATTATTTAATTTAATTTTCCAAATTTGTTAAATGGAAAGATTCTAAATGTTGCTTTTCCTTCAACGTGACTGACATCAATAAGTCCAAAGTTTCTGCTGTCACTACTATGTTCACGGTTATCACCCATTACAAAAAGCTGACCTTCCCCAACAGTGACTGGATACTTGACACTACTTTCTTCAGTAATACCTTTTATATAAGGCTCATCTAGTAATTGGTCATTTAGATATACCTCACCATCTTTAATATCTATTACATCACCAGCTGTTGCAATAACTCTTTTTACAAGTCTATCTCTACTTTCTTCCTTACTAGGGCCCATAAAAGGAATTATATTTTTAATGGAACGGCCAAATTCATGGAAAGAAGAACCGATTTCTCTTTCTAGATAAAATACAATAATATCTCCTTTTTCAGGAGACTTATTTTTATAAGAACGCCTATTTATAATTAATGCTTGGTTGGCATACAGAGTATCTTGCATGGAAACCTCTTGTACAGTTGCCATAGCAAAAATATGGCTATTAACAAAAGCAGCGGCAAGCAGTGCTATTACTAGTACTATTAACCAAGATAATACTTCTTTTAATATTTTAATCCCATTTTCCATTATGTACCCCTCTTTTTACGGTGTCAGGTACGTGTGTCAAAAATGTGAACATTTTGTGAACAGTACCTGACACCTAGTTTTTAATCCCATGTTAAAGTTGTATATTCTATACGTTTATCTCTACAAAACAGAGCGTTTGCTGCATCTTTTGCAGGCTTATCTTCAAAAAGAACTAAGTTTATCTGCTCCACTATAGGCATCTCTACATCGTATTTATTAGCTAGGGCTAGTGCTGCTTTAGCTGTATTAACACCCTCTACAACCTGCTTAACTTCTTCTACTACTTCTTTCATAGTGTAGCCTTTACCTATAAGTATACCGGCTTGTCTGTTACGACTATGGGGGCTAGTACAGGTTACAAATAAATCTCCCATACCTGATAAACCTGAGAAGGTCTCTAGGCTACCTCCCATTTTAATACCAAGGCGGCTAATCTCTGCCATACCCCTGGTCATTAAGGCGGCTTTAGTATTGTCTCCAAGTCCAAGACCGTCTAGTATACCAGCTGCTAAGGCTATTACGTTTTTAAGGGATGCTCCAAGTTCTATTCCAACGATATCAGGGCTAGTATAAACCCTAAATACTTCATTCATAAATGCATCTTGAATTATATGGGCTGTTTCTTTAGTAGATGATCCAACAACTATAGTAGTTGGAATACGACGACTTACTTCTTCAGCATGGCTTGGTCCTGACATAACTGACACATCAGCTCCAGGAATTTCATCTTTTATTACATCTGCTAGAGTAAGAAGGCTTCCATTTTCTAATCCTTTTGATACATTAACAATTATTTGTCCCTCTTTGATATAAGGAGCCGCTTCCTTGGCAGTTGCTCTTATATATGGAGAAGCTACAGCCATAACAATTATTTTTTTATCTCTACATGCTTCCTCAAGGTCTAGTGTAACTTTTACATCAGCTGGCAAGCTTGCCCCAGGAAGATTCTTAAGGTTATCCCTAGTCTCTTCTATGGTCTTAGCTTCTTTCTCGATTTTAGTCCACATGGTAACATTATGACCATTATCTGATAGCATAATTGCAAGAGCTGTACCCCAAGTACCTGCACCAAGTATTCCAACGTTAATCATATAATACCTCCTCTATTCTTGATGTTCTATTTTAACTCTTTGTCCAAGTTTGTTTTCAGTACCCTTTAATAGACGTTTAATATTATCTTTATGCTTAATAAATGCCAAAAGAGTAAAAACACAAGCAACTAAAAGCATATGTATATTTCCTGGGTTACGAATAATTACCCATATAGGGAAAAACATAGATATTAGTAAGGAACCAATAGAAACATATTTAGTTATAGCAACAGATATTGCAAATATGGGTAAAGCAAATACTACAATCAAAGGGTCAAAAGCAAGCATGGTTCCTCCAGTAGATGCGATTCCCTTTCCTCCTTTGAACTTTAAAAATACTGGGTAGTTATGGCCTAGTACAACTCCTAGACCTGTATATAGTGCAAGTAATAGAACATATTCTAAGTCTGGGAATATGATTAACTTAACTAATAATACAGGTATAATGGCCTTTATCACATCACCTAGAAGTGTATATAGACCTGCTTTAGCTCCAAGTGTTCTTAGTGCATTGGTAGTGCCTGAACTTTTGCTTCCGTACTTTGTAATATCTACTTTATTTATCTTACCTATAACATAACCTGTAGAAAAACAACCAAATAAATAACCAATTAATAAGCATATAATTATATTGGTAAACATTTATTAGTTCTCCTTTCGCTCCCTTATAAGTATCTTTAAAGAAGTCCCAGAAAATCCAAAGGCTTCTCGTATTTTATTCTCAATATATCTTCTGTATGAAAAATGAAATAAATCCTTATCGTTAACAAATATAACGAATGTTGGAGGTTTTACAGATACTTGAGTCATATAATACAATTTAAGCTGTTTTCCCTTATCAGAAGGAGGTTGATTTAGGGCTGTAGCTTCAGTCATGATCTCATTTAAAACCCCTGTAGCAATCCTTAAGTTCTGATTTTGAATAACAACCTCTATAATATCAAATAACTGATGAAGCCTTTGTCCTGTCTCAGCAGAAATAAATATAATCTCAGCATATGGTATAAAGGATAAGGTTTCTCTTATATCTGAAGTAAATTTATTAACAGTTTTATTGTCTTTTACAATCAAATCCCATTTGTTAACGGCAATTATAATTCCCTTACCCCTATCATGGGCTATACCTGCTATCTTGGCATCCTGTTCAGTAACACCATCCTCAGCATCTATAACTAAGACAGCTATGTCTGCTCTTTCTACGGCTGATACTGTTCTTATTATACTAAAACGCTCAAGATCTTCTTTTATCTTGCTCTTTCGTCTTAGGCCAGCTGTATCTATAAGAATATATTCCTTTTTATTTCTTCGTATTGGTGTATCAATTGCATCTCTTGTGGTTCCTGCAATATTTGATACAATAACACGATTTTCTCCAAGCAGCTTATTAATTATGGAGGATTTACCTACATTAGGTTTACCTACAATAGCTATCCTTGGACGATCATCTTCCTCATCTATATCTGGATTAGTATTAAAATGTTTGACAACCTCATCAAGCATATCTCCAAAACCTAATTTTGAAGTTGCAGAGATGGGATTGGGGTCTCCAATACCAAGATTATAGAATTCATATACATCCGGCATGAATTTTTCAAAATTGTCTACTTTATTAACTACTAGTACAACAGGTTTATTACTACGCCTTAGCATGTCAGCTACTTTAGAATCCGCGTCAACTAATCCTTGTCTAACATCAACAAGAAATACAATTACATCTGCGGTATCAATAGCAATTTCTGCTTGCTCACGCATATAAGAAAGCATTTCATCCTTGCTATCAGGCTCTATTCCTCCTGTATCAATCATTGTAAATTGTGTGTTTAACCATGTAACATCAGCATATATTCTATCCCTGGTTACTCCCGGGGTATCCTTAACAATAGATATTCTCTCTCCAGCCAAGGCATTAAACAAGGTGGATTTACCTACATTAGGTCTGCCGACAATGGCTACAATTGGTCTGCTCATAGTGTACTCCTAATTTCTATCTTTTTATTTGTTCCTTCTCTAATCATTCAATATTGCATCAATGAAAGACTTTCCATCTGATTGTACAATAGAGATTTTTGTTTGTAAAGTTTTTTCAATATCACTAACAGTCAGGTCATCAAGCAAAACTTCTTCTCCGTGTCTTAACAGAACATCAGGTAGATGCAGTATACTGCCTAGTTCTTTATCCTTTACCTGATTTATAATATCTTCACCTGTTAAAAGTCCTGCTACTGTTATGTTTTTCCCAAAGAAACTATTCTCTATAGTATATATATTAACATTAATATTTGGAAATTTCTCATTTAGTTTATTAAGCATTTGACTTATATAAGGGGATGCTAAAACCCCTGTTGCCAGTGATATATGTTTTTTTCTATGGTCTCCTGTAAGACTATCATAATAATCATCAAATTCATCCATAAATGACCTTAGCATACCTACGCCGTTCTCCATCTGTGGGTATCCTTCATATGATTCTTCATCAGGAATTG
>JAAYNY010000008.1 GCA_012520635.1 Clostridiales bacterium
GAGAGGTTACATATATTATAGAAGGAAAAACCTATGTCCTAAAACCTTGGGATATCCTTCTAGTTGGAAGGAATGACATCCATCAACCAATCATTAGCTCAGATGTGCCATATGAAAGAATAATATTGTGGTTAAATCCCAATTTTCTTGATGCACACAAAAAAAACGACTGTGACCTTCAAACTTGCTTCCTGTTAACTACTAAAAGAAAAATGAATATGATTAGACTTAATAAGACGGATATACCTTCCCTTAAGCAGACTTTAGATGATCTAGAAGATACCATTAATGAAAAAAGCTTTGGTCAGGATATTCTTAAAAACTCCTTATTCATACAACTGATGGTTAAGATTAATAGACTTTTCTTTGGAATGGATCTTAATAATAAACTCGAAGATGTCCATTATGATCCTAGAATTGAAAGTATTCTTAGCTATATCAATGATAATCTTGAAAATGAACTAACCATTGACCTAATTGGTGATAAATTTTATCTAAATAAATACTATCTAATGCATTTATTTAAAAAAGAAACTGGCTATACCGTATATAATTATATTCAGAAAAAAAGAGTAATTAAGGCAGCAGATTATATTAAAAGCGGAATGCCAGCAGGTAATGTCTGTTCTCTTACTGGATTCAATGACTACTCCACCTTTGTTAGGACATTTAAGAAAGAGTTTAATCTTTCACCAAAACAATATTATAAAGCTTATATTAATAAATTAATCTAAAATAATTCTATGATAATGTACTAAGGGTATTCTCTTATAGATAGAGAATACCCTTAGTATATACATTTCCATCACTTAAATAATTTCCTTAATTCTTTTTATTTCTCATTTATTATTTATTTTCCATTCTCCACTTAATACATCTTTCAAGATAATTAACATAGTCAGGGTTCTTACACATTCCCTTTCCTGGAGTATCGCTTATCTTGGCTACATCCTGACCATTGCATTCAGTTACCTTCATTACGATATTTAGTGGTGATACATCTGTGTCGTTACTTATATAGGTTCCAATTCCGAATGCCACTTTTGCCCTCTTATTGAAGTATTGATAAAGCTTTGTAGCTTTTGAAAAATCAAGACCATCACTAAATAGAAGGGTTTTGCTTCTAGGGTCTATTTCAAGACTTTCATAATGGGCTATCATCTTATCTCCCCATTCAAATGGATCTCCAGAGTCGTGACGAACCCCACTAAAAAGAGTAGAAAAGGTAAGCTTGAAATCTTTAAGAAAACAATCAGTGGTAATTGTATCAGTTAGGGCTGTTCCATTTAATATTCCGTACTCTTTCACCCATGAGTCAAGGGCATACCAATTAGAATAAGCCGGGTTGTGTTTATGGTTACCTTGACCTACACACATAATCCACTCATGAGCCATTGTCCCCACCGGAGTAAGCTTATGTTTCTTAGCAAGAAGTACGTTAGACGTTCCTATGAAGTTACCAAACTTTTGACTAGCCATAGCAAGCTTATTAACTGCAAGATCTTGTGCTTCTGCAGAAAGCCTTCTTCTAAGACCAAACTCAGAGAAGTTTCCAATTTGATATATTCCCTTATCCAGTAAATCTATCTTTTCATCAAGTCTCTTTTTGAAAGACTCAAAAACCTTATCATAATCATGAGCCATTCTAAAATAAACCTCATTTACTATGGCCAGTGTAGGAATCTCATACATTGAAGTATTTAACCATGTACCCCTTGCCTCAATTGTGAGACCATTTTCTCCTTCTGTGCTAATCTCAAAATCTTTATACCTTGGCTGCCAAAGTCTTAAGAAATCAATATATGACTCTTTAAACCATTTGATTTTCTGAAGGTATTCAAGTTCTTCCTCAGTGAATCTGAGAGTACAGTAATGCTTAAGCTGTTCTTTAATTTCTTCTACTATCTCTTTTGTGAAATACACATTAGAGTTTCTACACTTAAAGGTCCAGGTGGTCTTATAGGAAGGGAACTGGTGATAGATACTCTGTCCCATACTGAACTTATATAGATCTGTTTCTAGTAGTGATACAATAATTGGTTTTAATTTCATAACCATATCCTCCTTGACTAAGCCTAAAATTAGCTAGTGCTTATATTAATATTATTTTTTGTAGCTATAAAGAGCGGACATCTTATTCCCTTTTATTGATTTTCCTTCTTCTCCAGTATTAACTACTTTATCCTTAATCTTATCCCTAAAATTCTTTTTGTAGAGCTTACGGCCAAGTACCATTTCGTATACCCTTTGAAGATCAGGTAGTGTGAACTGCTCTCCCATAAGGTTAAAAACAATGTCTGTGTAATCTGCTTTGTTTCTAAGCCTCATAAGACCATCATAAATAATTAGATTATGATCGAAGGCTAATTTACTTTTACTCTTAAGTTGGGGCACCTGGTTGTCATAAGTTATCATACCGCTCTCGAAGGTCTTGTTCTTTAAAAGGTATTCTATTGTTATATCTTTTTCTTTGCTAGTAAGAAGTAGCCTGTCACTGTCCATGCTTATATCAAACCATTCAGTATCTGTAGCGTCATCTCCTGCTACTGCTTCTGTCATTGGGATAAGGGCTATATAGGCTATGCTAATAACTCTCATACGGGGATCTCTACCTGGCTGTGAGTATGTGTAGAGCTGCTCCAGATAGATACCCTCAAGTCCTGTTTCTTCTTTAAGTTCTCTATTGGCTGCAGTAAAGGCCGACTCGTCCATGTCTACGAACCCTCCAGGTAATGCCCAACAGTTCATATAAGGATGGTTTCCTCTCTTAATTAGTAAAAGCTTTAAACTATTAAGTTCAGGATCTACAGTGAAGAGGAGGATATCTACAGTTACACTGGGTCTTTCATAGTCTCCTGGCCTATATTGCAGAAGGAATTCCTTCTCTGTTAATCCATCTTTATTCCTAAGCTCACTGTCCATAGGATTCTCCTTTCTTAAGTAATTATTTTAGGTAGCATGTTGCTACCATGTATTTATTTGCATTATAGTAGTTTATTGCTACTTTGTCAATAACTTTTTAAATTATTTTAATTTTTTTATTTTACATACTAAAAAGGTGCTTACCCTTTAAAAGAGTAGGCACCTTCTTAGTATTCATTTATTTATTAATAGGTTTATATGGTAGTTCTATCCAAGTGGGGTCTTTGAAATATCACTTATAGATCTTCTTAGCCTCTTTTAGTTATTTACTACTGAAACAGGTATATTCTTCTCTTCTAATTTCTCTTCTGAAGTATTTCCTGCCTGATCCTTTATCAATGAACCCTTAGATATAGTTATATACATATTTGAAGAATCAAATCTTGATAGGACAAATCTATCCCTTTCTCCTAGGTTAATAACTAAGGAGTTCTCACTACTTACAATACCTGTAGAACCATACCTAGATGAAGTAAGTTGATATGACTTTCCAAGTAGGGGGTCATGGATTGTAATCATTGTAACATCTACTTCATCACCAACAGATCCTGCTCCTTTAACAGCTAAGTAAAGTTGATGTGCAGCACGATTGTATATTACAGAATTAACTTCTGTTAATGTAGGTGCAATATAATCAACATTAAGAGTAGGATTCTTCTTACTAACAGCCACATCATTATTAGCATTATAAAGCTTAACAGATACTAATCCACCTGTAGGGATTAAATTTCTAAGTCCCTCATTGGTATTGGTTGCTGTTGTAAAGGTAACTGATGTATCTTCTGCATTAATTTCATTATCAACTGCTACTAATTTATCTTCCACATAAAGTTCAGCTCTTCCTCCTGTGGCCTGCCCAGCTTTTATACTGGCAGATGCAGTTAAGTATAATGTTGTACTATTTAAAGTATTAGAAACAACTGAGCTACCTATGGGTGTTAATACTATCTTATCTGCTTCTTTTAATTTTGATTTTACGGTAACTGGAATTGTATTAATGTGATTCATTGGTGCAGATGCATTTCCTGCCTTATCTTCTAGAAGAGATCCTTCATGAATAATAAGAAATACATCATCTCCGCCAAAACCTACAAGTCCCTGTCTGTCAGCTATACCAATCTTAATAGTTAGCTCTTTATCATTTTTTACCTTTCCTGATGATCCAGACTTATCAAGATTTGTAAGGGTATATGTTTTATTAAGGCCTTTATCTTGAATGGAAATCCTAGTAACGTCTACCTTATCTCCCTTTTTACTTGCACCAGTAACAAATATCTTTATTTCATTTTTATCAGTGTCGTAAGTTGCTGATGTAAAGCTTGTAACAGTTGGTAGTTCATAATCTACAGTTAGTTTCCCTTTCATCTTGCCAGTTACATATTCATAATTACTATTATAAAGCTTAACTTTAACATCTCCACCCTTAGAAATCAGATTTTTTAACTCTTCATTGGTAGGTGTTCCATCAGATGTACTAAATGTAACAGTTGTATCTGTAGCTGTAATAGTAGAATCTGTTGCAACTAATTTTGAGCCTACATATAATTCTGCTCTACCTCCAGTTGCTTGACCTGCTTTAATATCAGCTGTAGCTGTTAAGTAGAGAGTTGATCCGTTAATTGTGTTCTTAACTGTCGCGGGACCTACGGGAGTAACTGTGATATTCTTAGGTTCAGTTAGCTCACGTTTTTCTACAATAACCTCATCATCCTCAAAATCAATACCTACTTCAAGTATCTTGGCAATATATTTTAATAAAACTGTCATTCCATTATTATTCTTATTAGCAAATATATCATTTAAACTATCGATTGTACCATTAACCATTACAGTTTCATTTTTAAAATCAATAACTATAATAATATCATCCTTAGTTACTGTTAATATACCATTTTTGTAATGTACCTCTGCATCCATTCCCTTAGTAACTGGGTTAACTGGTAGCTTATGGTTTCCATGCTTTATAACTGGAGACTTCTTGTAATCGAATGTACACTTTTCAACCTCATATTTCTTAGGCTTCTTGTCTTCTTTTTTCTTCTTGTCGTCCTTTTTCTTCTTGTCATCTTTAGGCTTCTTCTTATCCTTACCGGGCTTTTCTTCCTTCTTTTTATCTTTCTTCTCTTCCTGTTTCTTCTTGTTGTTAACTTGATGATGTTTCTCTTGCATTATTCCACAATTCCAATCTGCATAGGCAGGTTTAGTAAAGGAAAGTGATAATAATGCTGTTAATGCAATACATACTAATTTCTTCATTTTTATTTTTCTCCTTTCGTCAGTCATTTAGTGACCATATTAATAGATACGTAAGTACTTCCAAGAAAAACGGGGCCACTTTGTAGGTAATAAGCCCTATTAGCTTTTCAAGACAAAAAACAACCACGCTCCATAAGAGCGTGGCTGTTTTAAAATAAAATATGTATAGGAGGTTAGATAGGTTGGGTTCTATCTACCTGTTGGGTATAACTCAAATACTTGTAAGACTGTTTCGTAGAGAACCTTAGCAGCCTCATACTGGAATTCAGGATCAGATATCTTTGCAAAATCATTAGCATTTGACATAAAAGCAAGTTCTACTAATACCGCAGGAACTGTATTCTTATGTACAACTGTATACCTTTCTGCTCTGATTCCACGATTTCTTGTACCTAATGAACTGGACAGATTGTTAACGAATAATTTGGCTAATGTCTCACTATCTAGCCCTGAGCTATTCTTTTTATTATTACTATTAGAA
>JAAYNY010000073.1 GCA_012520635.1 Clostridiales bacterium
GAAATCGATATATTAAGAGAACTAGGGGTCAAATTCAAAACTGGTATAGAAGTTGGTAAAGATATTAGTTTAGATGAACTTAGAAGTAAAGGATATGAAGCTTTCTATCTGGCTATTGGAGCTCAGAAGGGCAGAAAGATTGGTATTGAGGGAGAAGATTATGAAGGAGTTACATCTGGAGTAGAGTTCCTATCACGTATTAATCAAGATGAAAAAGAAACTATCAGTGGCAATGTAGTAGTTATTGGTGGTGGTAATGTAGCTATCGATGTGGCTCGTGTAGCAGTTCGTGCAGGCGGGACTAAAATGAATATGTACTGCCTAGAAAGCAGAGAAGAGATGCCTGCTTTGGATGAAGAAATCCAAGTAGCTGAAGATGAAGGCATATCAATTAATAATTCTTGGGGACCTCTGCGTATTATTGGAGAGAATGGCAAGGTTACAGGAGTTGAACTGATCCGTTGTATTAGCGTCTTTGATGAAAATGGTAACTTTAGACCTAAGTACGATGAAAATGATACAATAATTGTAGAAGCAGATCATGTTATTTTATCAGTAGGACAAACTATTGATTGGGGTGGTTTATTAGAAGATAGTGAGGCGGTATTAAACTCTAATAATACCATTCAGGTAGATGACATTACCTATCAGACAAATCAAGCTGATATATTTGCAGGTGGAGATGCAGTAACAGGGCCAAGTTTTGCAATAGATGCCATAGCAGCAGGAAAACAGGCAGCTATCTCTATTCATAGATTTGTTCACAAGGGGCAAGATTTACTTATCGGACGCAGTCGTCGCCAGTTTATCAAGATGGATACAGACAAGGTTATATTAGATAGCTTTGATAGAAGTCCTAGACAAAGACCTGCACAGGTAAATTCAGAGGAAGCTAAGAAAACCTTCCGTGATATTAGAAGGTCTCTAACTGAAGACCAGATGAAGAAGGAAACTGAAAGATGTCTGGGATGTGGTGCTACTGTAGTGGATGAATACATGTGCGTAGGTTGTGGAATGTGTGCTACAAAATGTAAGTTTGGTGCTATCACCCTGGAACGTGTTTATGATGGTGAAGGTGTAGAATTCCTAGGTATAAAGAAGGCAATTATACCTCATGTGATTAAACGTAAAGTAAAGATAGGTGCTAAAAAACTTCTTGGAAGGAATAAATAAGCTATGCACGAACTAGGTATCATGTATCATATTGTTGATAAGGTGCTAAAGGTGGTTGAAAGTAACCAGCTAACAGAGGTTGAAGCCATTGTCCTGCAAGTAGGAGAGCTGTCTTCGGTGGTTCCCAGGTATCTACATGCTTGCTTTCCTGCAGCGGTGGATGGAACTATCCTTGAAAGTACCAAGTTAGAAATTGATATACTTACAGCCAATGGAATCTGTCAAGATTGTGGAAAGGTATATCCAATAATAGAACACAGGAAAATTTGTCCAGAGTGTAAAGGTGAAGAGTTTGAGATGATCTCTGGTGAAGAGTTTTTCCTAAAGGAAATTAGAGCTTGTTAGTAATAAAAAAAGAGTTTCGGTTATTTAGCCGAAACTCTTTTTAATTTAAAGTATATTTAGGATTACTGATGATTATCAGCATAGATTGCCATAGCATCACGCATAAATAAAGCTAAACCTTGGCCAAATTGATCGATGTTCTTTGTGAATCTCTCATCATCTACATACATTTGACCTAGACCCTTGAAGGCATCATAAGAGTAATGTCCTATTTTATTTAGGCATTGATACCACTTATCAATTCCATCTTGAGCTTCTTTGGAATCTGGTGACAGGTGCCTTATACTGGCTAGATTAATAAAAATCTGATTGAATTGCTCTTTATCAAAATCAGTAAACTTCTTAACATTTTCATTAGCCTCATCCACTGCCTTGTCGCCCCATCTTATTCTAGCTTCTTCTTCATATGGATTATTAGAAAAATCAAATCCTTCAAATTTTTCTTTGTTTGACATATTTATTTCTCCTTTCGAGTATTTGATAGTCTTTCTTATAGTTTCAATCATCCTATCTAATCTATTTCTTTTTTCAAGAAGCATCCTATGCTGCAGCTCTAGTGCTTCTGATCTTTCAAAAGATGGACTATCTATAATTTCTTTAATTTTCTTTAAAGGAAAGCCAAGTTCTTTAAAAAATAAAATTTGTTGCAAGGTTTCAAGATTCTCGTCAGAATATATTCGATAACCGGATTCAGTAGTATTATCAGGAGTAAGTAGTCCTATCTCATCATAATGATGTAGTGTGCGCACACTAATACCTACAAGATCAGCAACCTCCTTTATCTTCATCTTGAATCCCTCCTTTCAAAAGTCATTATAAAGCATAACGTAAGGTTAGAGTCAATAGGAAAAACAAAATAAATATTAGTAGATTATTTAAAGCAATTCTTATTGTAAAAAACAATAAGAATATTTACAATGTAAGTAAAATTAAAAAATAATAAAAATATTTTGCAAGGTTTTAAAATTACTTGGGTATATGTATGTATGAGGGTTTGGAAAGGAGGCTATGACTTGAAAGACCAGAAAATAATTAACCTGATTCTTGAAGGTAATGAGTTGGGTTTTATTAAACTAGCTAATAAATATGAAAAATTACTATTTTATATAGCAAAAAGTATTCTAGGAAATCGAATAGAAGATGTTGAGGAATGCGTAAACGATACTTACTTGAAGTTATGGAATAATATTGACAAATATGATAGTGATAAAGCTTCCTTAAAGACCTATTTGATAATTATAGTTAGAAATACTGCCATAAATAAATTGAGAGATTTAAGTAAGCATGAAAAGAATCAAATATCAGATGATATAACAGATATTGCAAAGTATTATATAGATAATAAGCAAAATCTTGAAAAAAGTATTTTCGATAAAGAAGACTTAAGTAAGTTAAATACTCTAATAAAAAATCTAAAATCAGTAGATCAAGAAATAATTATCAGGAAATATTTTTATTTGCAATCATCGAAACATATAGCAAGGGTTATGGATATGACTGTCACAGCAGTAGATAGTAGGTCATCAAGAACAAGAAAGATATTACAAAAAGAATTTGAAAAAGAAGATGAAGAAGTCATAAGAAAGGAGAATAAGTATGAATGAAGTAAAGCTAATTGATATGCTGTCATATTTAGAACCAGAATTATTAGAGGATGATTATATAGAGAAGGATATGAATAAATTAAAGAACTTAATTAGTAAAATAAGCGAAAGTTCATCCCTTATTACCTTTAATAAGGGACTGCGTTCAATAATAAAAATAATAACATTCATAATTGCTAGTCTCTTAGTATTAGTTGGGATAATTGTAATAATAATAAAGAAAAAGAAACCCAAAATCACAAAAAAAGCATTCAACTTTGTTACAAATTAGGAAGACAGAAAAGACAAGAAAGACAAGGGGACGTTTCCTTTGTCTTAAAAGCCAAGAAAAAACATGACAGCGAAAGACAGAAGACAGAAGACAGAAGACAGAAGACAGGGGGACGTTTCCCTTGTCTTAAAAATTCAATAAAAAAACAAGACAGCGGAAACGTCCCCCTGTCACACCCCAGTCACACAACAAAACCAAAAACAAGACAGAGGAAACGTCCCCCTGTCACAAATAGGAGGAATTAAAATGTTTGAAAAAATCAAACCAATGATTGCAGAAAAATTAAGTATCGAGGAGAATGAGGTAAAATTACAGTCCTCATTTAAGAATGATTTAGGAGCTGATTCACTGGATTTATTTGAGATGGTTATGGAGATTGAAGATCAATTTGATATAGAAATCCCCACTGAAGATCTCGAAGAAATTGATACAGTTGAAGATATTATAAGTTATTTAAATAGTAAAGGAATTGAATAGTCTATGAATCATAATATATGTGATTTACTTAATATAAAATACCCTATTATTCAAGGGGGCATGGCCTGGGTTGCAGAGCACAGATTGGCAGTTGCAGTTTCTAATGCTGGTGGTATTGGCATTATAGCTGCAGGAAATGCTGATGTATCAGTAGTTAGAGAGGAAATTAGAAAAGCCAAGGAAATGACTGATAAACCTTTTGGTGTAAATGTTATGTTGATTTCACCTAGTGCTCCTGAAATTGCAGAGCTTCTTATTGAAGAGAAAGTCAAAGTTGTAACCACAGGTGCTGGAAGTCCTGAAAAATACATGCCAAAGTGGAAAGAAGCTGGAATTAAGGTTATACCAGTTATATCATCTGTTGCATTTGCCATGAGAATGGAAAAGTACGGTGCAGATGGTGTTATAGCAGAAGGATATGAAGCTGGAGGCCATATAGGTGAAAATACTACTATGGCTTTAATACCCCAAGTGGTGGATGCTGTTAATATTCCAGTTATAGCAGCCGGAGGTATTGGAGATGGAAGGGGTCTTGCTGCAGTATTAATGCTTGGTGCCAGTGGTGGACAGATAGGAACTAGGTTTCTTGTGGCAAAAGAATCTATAGTCCATGAAAGCTATAAGGAGCGTATTTTAAAGGCTAAAGATATAGATACTGTAGTTACTGGTAGAAGCACTGGCCATCCTGTTAGAGGTCTTCGAAATAGTATGACCAAAAAGTATCTGCAGATGGAAAAAGAGGGAACAACATTTGAAGAATTAGAACTCCTAACTGTAGGAGGTCTAAGAAATGCTGTAATTGACGGTGATGTGAAAAATGGTACCCTTATGGCAGGTCAAATTGCTGGATTAATAAGCAAAGAGCAATCATGTAAAGAGATAATTAATGAAATTATGGAAGAGGCAAGACAAAGTATTTTTGAGACTAGAGTCTCTAGTGCTTCCATATTTGAGGAATAGGAGATTAAGTAATAAGAATGAATAAAATTGCATATGTCTTTCCAGGTCAAGGCTCTCAATATATAGGCATGGGAAAAGATTTTTACGACAATTTCCAGGAAAGCAGGAATGTTTTTGACCAAGCGTCTTCTATTCTAGGAATAGATATGAAGGAGCTTATTTTTAAACAAAATGACAGGATAAATATTACAGAATTTACTCAAATTGCCCTGGTAACAACTTGTATAGCACAAGCAAAGGTGGTTAGAAAGTTAGGATTTATACCAGATGTGTGTGCAGGATTAAGTTTAGGAGAATATCCGGCATTAATAAGTTCAGGTGTTATGTCTTTTGAAGACGGAATAAGGGTAGTAAGAAAAAGGGGAAGTCTTATGGATAATGCTCTTCCCGCAGGGATTAGTACTATGTCAGCTGTAATAGGTTTGTCAGGCGAAGAGGTTGCAAAAGTATGTAATGATACCAAAGGTCTTGTAACAGTAGCTAATTATAACTGTCCCGGTCAAGTAGTTATATCTGGTGAATGTAAATCGGTGGAAGAAGCTAGTGAAAAATTATTAGAAATTGGAGCTAGGAGAATAGTAAATCTTAAAGTTAGTGCAGCTTTCCATTCTCCACTTCTAAAAGAGGCAGGGCAACAGTTATTAGAAGTACTTAATGAGATAACCATTAATGATCCAGATACACCATATGTATCCAATGTAACAGGAGAATACATATACCATGCTTCTAATATAAAAGAGCTACTAAGTAGACAGGTATACTCTAGTGTTATGTGGCAACAGAGTGTAGAGAAGATCATATCTAGCGGTGTTAAGACATTTATAGAGATTGGCCCAGGAAAAAGCCTATCTTCATTTATCAGAAAGATAGATTCAAGCTGTAAGGTTATTAATATTGATAAAGTAGATGATTTGGATAAATTACAGGAGGTAATTCATGCTTAGAGGAAAAGTAGCACTGGTAACAGGAGCTAGTAGAGGAATTGGAAGAGAAGTAGCTCTAACCCTATCTTCCCATGGTTGCACAGTGATTATTAATTATAATGGATCCAAAGAAAAAGCAGAAAAGTTATTAGATGAAATAAAAATCAATCAGAATAAGGGAATCATATATCAAGCTGATGTATCGGACTTTGAAGCAGTAAAGCAGATGGTATCTGATATAAGAGATGAGTTTGGTAGGATAGATATATTAGTAAATAACGCTGGGATTACAAGGGATAACCTAATTCTTCGTATGAAAGAAGAAGAGTTTGATGATGTGGTAAATATTAATTTAAAGGGAGTATTTAACTGTGTAAGACACGTATCACCCCTTATGTTAAAGCAGCGGCAAGGAAGAATTATTAATATTTCCTCTGTTGTTGGTATTCGTGGCAATGCAGGACAGAGTAATTATAGTGCTTCAAAAGCAGGTGTTATTGGACTTACAAAATCTTTAGCCAAGGAAATGGGCTTAAGAGGAATCACTGTAAATGCAGTGGCTCCAGGCTACATTAATACCGATATGACAGAAGATTTAAAGCAGGAATGGAAAGATCAAATCAAAGAACAAGTGCCCTTGAAAAGATTTGGAGAAGCATCTGATGTAGCTAATGCTGTAGCCTTTTTAGCATCAGATTATAGTTCATATATAACAGGACAGACAATTCAAGTAGATGGTGGACTTGGAATATAAGGAGAAATAGTTATGAAAAGAAGAGTGGTTGTAACAGGTATGGGAGTAATAAGTCCAGTAGGAAATGATTTGGATACCTTCTGGTCTAATATAAAGGCACAAATGATTCCTTTCAAACCCATAAGTAGATTTGATACAAAAGATTATAAGGTTAAATTAGCAGCACAGGTAGAAGGCTTTGATCCGAAAAATTACATGGATGCTAAATCAGCTAGAAGAATGGAAGCATTTTCTCAGTATGCAGTAGCAGCTGCAAAAGAAGCTTTAGAGATGTCAAAAATCAATCTTGATAAAGAAGACAGAACAAGAATCGGTGTTTCTGTTGGATCTGGAATAGGAAGTCTTGACGCCATTGAAAAAGAATACAGCATCATAAAAGAAAAAGGACCCAAGAGAGTTTCGCCTCTCATGGTACCCCTTATGATATCAAATATGGCGGCAGGTAATATAGCTATTCAATTTGGCCTTCAGGGTAAATGTACCAATGTGGTTACAGCTTGTGCCACTGGAACCCATTCAATTGGTGAAGCTTACAGGTATATTCAATATGGTGATGCAGACGTAATGCTAGCTGGTGGCACAGAATCCACCATAACTCCTACCGGAATATCTGGATTTAGTGCTTTAACTGCACTTACCACATCTACTGATCCTAAAAGAGCCTCCATTCCATTTGATAAGGAAAGAAGTGGTTTCGTAATGGGTGAAGGAGCAGGAGTGGTCGTACTAGAGTCCCTAGAACATGCCATAGCTAGAGGGGCTACCATATATGCAGAGTTAGGTGGATATGGGGCAACTTGTGATGCCTATCATATAACATCTCCTTCTGAAGATGGTGAAGGAGCTGCAAGGGCTATGCTACTTGCTATTGAAGAAGCTGGCATTAAGCCAGAAGAAGTGGATTATGTTAATGCCCATGGAACCAGTACCCCTTTAAATGATTTGCATGAAACAAGAGCAATAAAAATGGCCTTAAAAGACCATGCCTATAAGATAAATGTTAACTCAACAAAATCTATAACAGGTCATCTTCTAGGTGCTGCTGGAGCAGTGGAATTTATCGTCTGTGTAAAGTCAATTTTGGATAATTATATACATGCAACAGCTGGTTATGAATTAATAGATGAGGAAATGGATTTAAATTACACTAAGGAGCCAGAAACAGAAAAAGTAGTCAACTATTGCATCAGCAATTCCTTAGGATTTGGGGGCCATAATGGCAGTCTGTTAGTCAAAAGATATATAGACTAAGATTAAAATATAGTCATATTAAAATATTAGTTAGGAGAATAGATATGGAGATGGAGCAGATTATAAGGCTTATAAAAGAAGTTTCAGATTCCAAGCTAAGAACATTTAAATATACAGAAGGTAATCTTAATATAGAGCTATCAAAGAATCAAGAATCAAAGGAAGATGCTTATAGATTAGAAGAAACAAGCCAATATCAGCATCCCAATGAAGTGATTATAAATAAAGATAAAGAAGATGAGAATATTAAGCCTGAAGAAGGTCAGGATAATAAAGACCTCTATATTATAAAGTCTCCTATAGTGGGCACGTTTTATTCTTCTCCATCAGAAGAGGGAGCCCCTTATGTTGAAGTAGGAGATTTGGTTAAGCAAGGTCAAGTTGTTGCTATTGTTGAAGCTATGAAGATCATGAATGAGATAGAGTCTACAGTAGACGGAGTTGTAGAGGAAGTTTTAGTTAAAAATCAAGAAATAGTTGAATTTGGTCAACCCTTATTTCTGATAAATTTAAAAGGAGAATAAGATGTTAGATATTAATCAAATAAAAGAAATAATCCCTCAAAGAAGTCCTTTTTTGCTAATAGATAGAGTGGATTCTTTGGAAGTGGGAAAACACGGGATTGGACGAAAATGTGTTACCTATAATGAGTCTTTTTTTGCAGGACATTTTCCTAAGGAGCCAGTAATGCCTGGCGTTTTGATAATTGAGGCCTTATCACAATTAGGTGCTGTTGTATATCTATCCTTAGAAAAAAACAAAGGAAAGAATGCATATTTTGCAGGAATAAATAAGTTCAAGTTTCGTAATAAAGTTATCCCAGGGGATGTAATGACTTTGGAAGTGTCCTTAATTAAGAGCAAAGGTAATATTGGTATTGCCAAGGCAAAGGCCTACGATGATAATAAGGTTTTTGCAGAAGGAGAGTTAATGTTTGCCATAGGGTAAAATAGGAGGTTTGTTTTAATGATAAATAAAATCTTAATAGCTAATCGCGGTGAAATTGCAGTAAGAATCATTCGTGCTTGTAGAGAAATGGGAATAAGTACAGTGGCAGTATACTCAGATATTGATAAGGAAGCATTACATGTACAACTTGCAGATGAAGCTATATGCATAGGAACTGCAATGGCAAAAGATAGTTATTTGAAAATGGACCGAATATTAAGTGCTGCCCTGGCAACTGGAGCAGATGCAATACACCCTGGCTTTGGATTCTTGTCAGAAAGTTCAAAGTTTGCAGGTCTGTGCAAAAAATGCAACATAATATTTATAGGACCTAGTGCTGATACAATTTTAAAAATGGGTGATAAATCAGAAGCAAGAAAAACCATGATGAAAGCAGGGATACCTGTAGTTCCAGGTACAAAGAGCCCAATCACTTCAATTGAAGAAGGAGTAAAGATAGGAAGCAAGATAGGATATCCACTTATGATAAAAGCCAGTGCTGGCGGTGGCGGGAAAGGTATGAGGCTTGTTAAGTGCAGTGAGACATTTAAAGAATGTTTTGATAAGGCAAGACAAGAAGCAAAGAACGGGTTTGGTGATGATAGACTTTATCTTGAAAAATATATAGAAAATGCCAGACATATAGAATTTCAAATACTAGCTGATCAATTTGGCAATGTAATTCATCTAGGAGAAAGAGACTGCTCTATTCAGCGAAGACATCAAAAGCTTATAGAAGAAGCACCAGCATATGGAATAAGTGATGAACTAAGACAAGAGATGGGTAGTATGGCAGTAAGAGCAGCAAAAGAAATTGGCTACACTAATGCAGGAACAGTTGAGTTTATCTTAGATGAGGAAAACAACTATTATTTTATTGAAATGAATACAAGACTACAAGTAGAGCATGGCATAACAGAGATGGTAACAGGGATAGATATTGTAAAAGAGCAGATTAGGATTGCTGATTCTAAGAAATTAGATATAAAGCAAGAAGATATAAAGATAAAAGGCCATGCAATTGAGTGTAGAATTAACGCTGAAAAACCAGCTGAGAACTTTTTACCATCTCCTGGTCAAATTAAAAATCTTCACATGCCAGGAGGATGCGGGGTAAGAATAGACTCAGCTATATATCATAATTATATTATACCCCCAAATTACGACTCATTAATTGCCAAATTAATTGTACATGATGATTGTAGAGAAAGTGCAATTAAAAAGCTAATTGGAGTATTGGGAGAATTCGTTATAGAAGGACTTGATACAAATACCGATTTTTTGTTTTCTATAGTAAGTAATGACAAATTTAAACATGAAGGTGTTGATACTGGATTTGTTGAGAAGTTTCTAAATGAAAGTAGAATGATGACAGTAAGCTAAAGGATTACTTTTTTAATAAAACAAATAATTAATGATATATGAAGGATTTTGATACT
Organism: Clostridiales bacterium; assembly: GCA_012520635.1. GTDB lineage: Bacteria > Bacillota > Clostridia > Lachnospirales > Lachnospiraceae > Mobilitalea. The sequence continues at coordinate 10,146 of JAAYNY010000073.1, forward strand.
TTATGAATGGAGATAACTTTATGTTAAAAGATTTATTTAAAAAGTCATCCAGTACGCCCAGTAAAATTATAAAAGAAAGTCAGATACCTGATGGATTATTTCAAAAATGCTTAAAATGTAACGATATTTTATATTCCGAAGATCTGGTTGAAAATTATTATGTGTGTCCTAACTGCAATAATCATATTAGGGTAAATCCCAGGGAAAGACTTAGTATGGTACTTGATGAAGGTAGTTTTATGGAATTGAATAGAGAAATAGATATAGCTGATCCAATAGGTTTTCCCGGTTATAAGGAGAAAGTACGCCATATTAAGTCAGTGACTAATCTTAATGAGGCAGTCATAACTGGAAGAGGAAAGATTAATGGTACAGATGTAGCAATAGGAGTTATGGCCTCTAATTTCCTTATGGGAAGTATGGGCAAAGTGGTAGGAGAAAAGATTACCGGCTTGATAGAGTATGCTACAGATTGTAGACTTCCTTTGATTATATTTTCCTGTTCAGGGGGAGCTAGAATGCAGGAGGGGATGGTATCCTTAATGCAGATGGCAAAGACCTCAGCAGCACTAAAAAGACATGACAAAGAAGGTTTGCTCTATATATCAGTATTAACAGACCCTACAACTGGGGGAGTAATGGCTAGTTTTGCTATGCTAGGAGATATTATCATTGCAGAGCCTGGGGCTTTAATAGGATTTGCAGGACCTAGAGTAATTGAACAGACAATTGGACAAAAATTACCAGAAGGATTTCAGCGTTCAGAATTCTTACTAGAGCATGGATTTATAGATAAGATAGTAAAAAGAAATCAGATGAAAAAGATATTGTCTATACTTATAAAAAGTTAATAACCATTAAGTAGCTATATAGTTAATATTTTGAATTCGAAGATTAGGAGTATTTATATATGATAGATAATTTAACCCCATGGGATAAAGTTAAATTAGCCAGACATATTAATAGACCCACAAGTTCCGATTATATATCAAAAATATTTGATAGCTTTATTGAACTTCATGGAGATAGATATTATGGGGATGATAATGCTGTAGTTGCAGGAATTGCGAAGTTTAATAATCAAAATATTACTGTAATTGGACAGCAAAAAGGAAAAAACTTAAAGGAAAACAAAAAGCGAAACTACGGAATGCCTAGACCTGAAGGCTACAGAAAAGCCCTTCGCTTAATGAAACAAGCAAATAAGTTTAAAAGACCCATCATATTGCTGGTGGATACTCCAGGAGCATTTTGCGGTATTGAAGCAGAAGAAAGAGGGCAAGGTGAAGCTATCGCCAGAAATTTATATGAAATGTCAGATTTACAGGTTCCAATACTATCAATAGTAATAGGTGAAGGTGGTAGCGGAGGAGCACTGGCTTTTGGTGTAAGTAACGAGGTCTGGATGCTAGAAAACTCCATATACTCTGTGATATCACCGGAAGGTTTTGCATCAATAATATGGAAAGATGGAAAAAAAGCTCCAGAGGCAGCAGGGTTACTTAAGCTTACAGCCCATGATTTACTAGAGCTTAATATAATAGATAAAATAATAGAAGAACCAGAAGAACTTACCCTTGACAGTATGGATGATTTGATTACCATCATCAAATCCGAAATCGAGCAATTTCTTGAAAGATATGCAAGTATTTCAGAAAACGAAATTGTAGCATCTAGGTATGAAAGATTTCGAAGTATGTAAGACAAGGGTAAGACAAGGGGACGTTTCCGCTGTCTTGTGTCTTGTTACAAAGAGGCAAAGAGGACAGGGTGAGACAGGGGGACGTTTCTGCTGTCTTTTCGCGAAAAGAAAAAGAAGACAGCGGAAACGTCCCCCTGTCTCTTAACAAAAATTCATTAGTTTATTGATAAAGATATCAATGGAAAGAGGAAACATGTATAAAACATTAAGAATTGGTAATTTAGAAGCCAAACTTCCTATTATTCAAGGGGGTATGGGGGTTGGAATAAGCCTTAGTAATCTTGCTGGAACAGTATCTGCACAGGGAGGAATAGGTGTTATTTCAACTGCACAGATAGGATTTTCTGAACCTGAGTTTAGAAAGAATCCATTAAAGGAAAATTTGAAAATGATTGGAGAGCATATAAAAAGAGCCAGAAAGATTGCACCTCAAGGAATATTAGGGGTTAATATTATGGTGGCTACTAAGAATTATTCCTTATATGTAAAGGAAGCTATAAAGAATGGCATTGATATAATCATATCCGGAGCAGGCCTTCCAATAGATTTACCTCAAATCGCAAAAGACTCAAAGGCAAAGCTGGTTCCTATAGTATCAACTTTTAAGTCTGCCAGTGTATTACTTAAAATTTGGGATCGAAAATCAAATGCAGTTCCCGATGCACTTATAATTGAAGGTCCTAAAGCAGGTGGACATCTTGGATTTAAGGCAGAAGATTTAGATGCCGGCGTTGAGGAAAATCAAAATTCTGATTATGATTTAGAAATTTTAAAAATAATAACACTATTAAAAGAATATGAAGATAAATATGAAAAATCAATTCCTGTAATTATTGCAGGAGGTATTAATTCCAAAGTAGATATGGAGCATGCATTTTCATTAGGTGCCCAGGGTATTCAGGTAGGGACAAAATTTATTCCTACAAAAGAATGTGATGCCGATATTAGATACAAGGAGGCCTATCTTAATGTAGATGATAAAGATTTAGTAATAATAAAGAGTCCGGTTGGAATGCCAGGACGTGCAATAAAAAATAAACTGATAGAAAGAACATTAGAAGGTAAAATCCCTATTAACAAGTGTTTTAATTGTATCAATACTTGTAATCCAAATACTACACCTTATTGTATCACCGACGCCTTAATTGCTGCTGCAAAAGGAGATGTGGAGAATGGTTTGCTTTTTTGCGGAGCTAATCTTTCCAAACAAGGTAAAATAAGAACAGTAAAAGAAGTATTAGATGATTTCTTATTATAGCGAGACTGAGACAGGGGGACGTTTCTCCTGTCTTTTTCCTTGTCTGAAATGAGACAAGAGAAACGTCCCCCTGTCTCACAATCTTCATTAAGTTGTAATTAGAAAGAACTAATGATAAACTTGAGTTATAAAATTTTACATAAGATAAAAAGAAAGTTTAGGTGATTTTTTGAAATTAATTAGAAGATGTATTAGTTCAATTAAAAATAATTGGAAAGTTATTTTGTTTGTTTTAGTTTATATTGTATGTTTTTTTATTATTATACCGCTATCCTTGGGTTTGTTTGACATAATAAGGAAAGGTGACTTCACTCTATATTCTGCTTTTTTTATCTGCCTAGCATCAACTTCGGCTTTGTCATTAATTGCAAAACCTCTATTATTATTGATTTTTAAAGAAGGTGCTGAAAAAGTTTCTAAGAAATTAAGTTTTGCCTTTATTCCTGTTGGATGTTTTATTTCAATATCAGCAATGGCTAGCTATATAGCTTTTATACCTTTACCTTTTAGTGATAAGACTGAGTTTGACTTAGCTTTATCTATATTTGCCGTACCTTTATATCTTGCTGGTTTAATACTTTTAGGACTTTTCATTATTTTGATAAGTTTTATGGCTTGTGTCCTATTAAGATTTGTGATGAAGCATACTAAGATAGTAACAGCTATCTTTATTGTAAGCCTTATTGTAAGCCTTGTCATTAGGTAGGAGACAGAGGTGAGACAGGGGGACGTTTCTCCTGTCTTTTTCTTTGCTTGAAATGAGACAAGAGAAACGTCCCCCTGTCTCACCTCTGTCTCATTGACTTATAATAGTGGTGAATATATAATAGCATTATTAATCAAACTAATTATCCTACTGTA
>JAAYNY010000074.1 GCA_012520635.1 Clostridiales bacterium
GAGCATACGCATTTATCCCATACAGAATGTTCCATATTAGGATATTATTATTATGATACAGCTTTGCTTAAATTATACATAAATAATAAATTTTGATAGAATAATTTCAAAGATAGAAATTAATATTATCATATGCTATAATCTTAATAAAATAAACAACTAAGGAAGGAAGAAACCTATGAGTCTACTACAAGAGTGGAGAGATTTTGCCTATGCATATGATATGAACAGTCAGCAAGGACAGTTATTTTGGGCAAGTTATTTTAATATGGAGAAGGAAGTATATCAGAAACTTCTTGCCAACCCTGATAAGGTATGGGAAGGAAGTGTTGAAGAATTAGCAAAAGAATTTGACATGGAGTTAAAATATTTTGTTGGATTCTTAGATGGAATAAATGACAGCCTTGTAACAGAAAATCCTATTGATGAGATGGATAAAGACACCAAGGTTAGCCTAGCTTATGATAAAGAAAAGCTTTATTACAATATGGTAGGAGCAAAAGCGGACTGGTTATATAACCTAGAAGAGTGGGAACCCCTACTTACCGAAGAACGTAGAAAAGAACTATATAAGGAACAGAGGAACTCAGGTACTATTGTTAAGGGTAAAAAGGTTGGTAGAAATGATCCTTGTACATGTGGTAGTGGTAAGAAATATAAGAGATGTTGCGGCGCCAATGCCTAGTTAATATAAATATGAATATAAGCAAGATATAAACAAAAATATAGGATAAGCATCTGTATGGTTGCGTATCCTATATTTTTAAATCACGAATTATCATAATCAAGCCAAAATTAGTTTTCTGTTTCCTTGACTATAATTATGCAAGCCTTTATCATAGTATTTAGTGTAGTGTAATATCAAAAGATTAACAAAAAGTACGACAATATGGAGTCATATAATGAGAAAAAATAAAATGGATGATATGTATATTAGCTATGAGAAAACCTATCGAAGAAATAGACGACCAAGTAATACTATTTTTAATATTATTGTAGTTATTCTATTGGCAACTAGTATTGGAGTTAGCACCTATCATGTGGTTCGTCTGCAGATGAGTCAAAATAATCCCGTTGATTCACAAAGCAATGACATTGAGTATAAGGAGCAAGATGAAAATAATTCGGAGAATAATAATAGTGGTGAGGATTTATTTTCCCAAGAAGATCTTATAAAGGAAGTTACGCCGCCTATTACTGATGAAGAGGCTGATGATGAAGAGTCAAATAATTCTGATCTTGTTGAAGAGGTTGACTTAAGGGAGCCTGTAGTAGTTAAGGGTATTTATGTGACCTCAGCAGCTATTAGGAATAAGAGAGAACAGTTAATAGAACTTGCAGATACAACAGAGATTAATGCTATGGTTATAGATGTAAAAGATGACAATGGCAGAATCACATATAATATGGATAGTCCCAAGGCTCATGAGATAGACGCTACAACTAACACTATTCCAGATATGGAGGATTTTATTAAAACCCTTAGAGAAAAAAATATTTATCCTATAGCAAGAATCGTAGTATTTAAAGATCCATACTTAGCTGAACAAAAGAAAGAACTGGCCTTAAAGAATAAGGATGGTTCTCTTTATAGAGATAACAATGGGGAAGGCTGGATTAATCCTTATAATAAAGAAGTATGGGATTATATAATTGAAGTATCGGCTAAAGCTGCAGAGATAGGATTTATGGAGATACAATTTGACTATATACGTTTTTCCACAGGAAGGGGTATGTCAGAGGTGGATTTTGGTCCTCTTGCAGAAGAAAAAACAAAAGAGGATATTATTCTGGAGTTTACAAGATATGCTTATGAGAGTTTAAAACCTCTTGGAGTGTTTGTATCAGCAGACGTATATGGAACCATTATAAGCAGTAGTATTGATGCAGGACTTGTGGGACAAAACTATGTGGAAATGGCCAGATATTTGGATTATATCTGTCCTATGATTTAC
>JAAYNY010000075.1 GCA_012520635.1 Clostridiales bacterium
GGAATATAACATTGGAAATGCTGATGATATTGACCATCTGGGCAATAGAAGGATTCGTGCTGTTGGAGAACTTCTTCAGAATCAGTATCGTATTGGTTTGTCAAGGATGGAACGTGTTGTAAGAGAAAGAATGACAACACAGGATTTAGAGAGTATTAGTCCACAATCATTAGTTAATATAAAGCCTGTAACAGCATCAGTAAAAGAATTCTTTGGTAGTTCTCAGCTGTCACAGTTTATGGATCAGCATAATCCACTGGGTGAGCTGACTCATAAGAGGCGTCTGTCTGCACTTGGACCTGGTGGTCTATCCCGTGATAGAGCAGGTTTTGAAGTTCGTGACGTTCATTATTCCCATTACGGAAGAATGTGTCCGGTAGAGACTCCTGAAGGACCTAACATTGGTCTTATTAACTCTCTTGCAACATATGCAAGAATTAATGAGTACGGCTTTATTGAATCACCTTATAGAATAGTTGATAAGGAAAATCCTGATAATCCTAAGGTTACAGATGAGGTTATATATCTAACTGCAGATGAAGAGGATAGATATGTAGTAGCACAGGCAAATGCTGAGCTTGATAAAGATGGATATTTTATTGGTAACAGTATTTCAGGTAGATATAGAGAGGAGACCTCTCAATATGATAAACAGAAAATCGACTTGATGGACGTATCTCCTAAGATGGTATTTTCTGTGGCAACCTCATTAATTCCTTTCTTGGAAAATGACGATGCTAACCGTGCACTAATGGGTGCCAACATGCAACGTCAAGCAGTTCCTTTACTTCTTACCGAGGCTCCTGTAGTAGGAACAGGTATTGAGGCTAAGGCTGCTATTGACTCTGGTGTATGTGTGATAGCTAAAAAGCCAGGAGTTGTAGAGAGAGTTACTGCAAAGGTTATTAATGTTAAGAATGACGATGGCTCAAAAGAGATTTATCGTTTGATTAAGTTCTCAAAGAGTAACCAGGGAACTTGTATTAACCAAAGGCCTGTTGTAAAACCTGGTCAAAGGATTGAAGAAGGTCAGGTAATAGCCGATGGTCCTTCTACATCTAAGGGAGAACTTGCCCTTGGAAAGAACCCATTGATCGGCTTTATGACTTGGGAAGGATACAATTACGAGGATGCTGTATTAATTAGTGAACGTCTAGTTCAGGAGGATGTATATACCTCCATACACATAGAAGAATATGAGGCAGAAGCTAGGGATACCAAGCTTGGACCTGAGGAGATTACCAGAGACGTACCGGGTGTAGGTGACGATGCTCTTAAAGATCTTGATGAAAGAGGAATTATCCGTATCGGAGCTGAAGTTCGTGCAGGAGATATTCTTGTTGGTAAGGTAACACCTAAGGGTGAGACTGAACTTACTGCAGAGGAACGTTTGCTTAGAGCAATCTTTGGTGAAAAGGCAAGGGAAGTAAGAGATACATCTCTTAGGGTTCCTCATGGAGAATATGGTATCGTTGTAGACGCCAAGGTATTTACTAGAGAAAATGGAGATGAATTATCTCCTGGTGTTAATGAGACTGTTCGTGTTTATATAGCACAGAAGAGAAAAATACAAGTTGGTGACAAGATGGCTGGTCGTCATGGTAATAAGGGTGTTGTATCCCGTGTATTACCTGTTGAAGATATGCCTTTCTTACCTAATGGTAGACCTTTAGATATAGTTCTAAATCCTCTTGGTGTACCATCCCGTATGAATATCGGACAGGTACTTGAGATTCACTTATCTCTAGCTGCAAAGGTATTAGGTGTTGATATAGCAACTCCTGTATTTGATGGCGCCAATGAATATGACATTATGGATACATTGGAGATAGCCAATGATTTTGCCAACAAAGAATGGGAAGAATTTGAGAAAAAGTACAAAGATGCAATAGATACAGAAATAATGGATTACCTAAGAGAGCATCATGGAGAAAGTGATGAATGGAAAGGTGTTCCTATTAATAGTGATGGAAAAGTAATGCTTCGTGACGGCAGAAGCGGTGAGTATTTTGATCAACCTGTAACTGTTGGTTTCATGCATTATTTGAAACTTCACCATCTAGTAGATGATAAGATTCATGCTCGTTCCACAGGACCTTACTCCTTAGTAACACAACAACCTCTGGGTGGTAAAGCACAGTTCGGTGGACAGAGATTTGGTGAGATGGAGGTTTGGGCACTAGAAGCATATGGTGCATCCTTTATACTCCAAGAAATCTTAACTGTTAAATCTGACGATGTAAACGGCCGTGTTAAAACCTATGAAGCAATTATAAAGGGTGAGAACATCCCTGAGCCGGGTATTCCTGAGTCCTTTAAGGTTCTTTTAAAAGAATTACAGTCTCTAGCTCTTGATGTTACCGTACTTGATGAGTTTGGTGATGAGGTTATGATAAATGAGAGCGTTGATTATAATGATTCAGATACCACACAGTTGATTGAGGGCGACAATAACTTTAGATATGATGAAGGTTTTGAAAGCGCCGGTTTCACAAAGTCGAATAGTGATCAGATTGATAATGACATTTTTGATATCTATGAGGAAGATTCGGATTATCAAAATGATAACGGTGAAGAGGACGAAGGCACTGTAGATGTAGTTGCAGAAGATGCTTGTCCTAATTGCGGAGCTGATTTATCAGACAACAGTAAAAAGTGTAAGGCTTGCGGGCAACCCGTAAACCGTTAGGAAATCTTAGAATCAAAGAGCAGAATTAACGAAGGGAGAGCCAAATTATGCCTGATACCATGTATGACAATGAGCAGTTAAGTTATGACGCAATAAAGATAGGCCTAGCTTCACCAGAAAAGATAAGAGTATGGTCAAAAGGAGAAGTTAGAAAGCCTGAGACAATTAACTACAGAACATTAAAGCCAGAGAAAGATGGTTTATTCTGTGAAAGAATTTTTGGCCCTAGTAAGGACTGGGAATGTCACTGTGGTAAATATAAAAAGATTAGATATAAAGGTGTTGTATGTGATCGTTGCGGAGTTGAAGTAACAAAAGCAAGCGTTCGCCGTGAAAGAATGGGACATATTGAACTTGCAGCACCGGTATCCCACATTTGGTATTTTAAAGGTATACCAAGTCGTATGGGATTGATTCTTGACCTATCACCAAGGACCTTAGAAAAGGTACTTTACTTTGCTTCCTATATAGTATTAGATCCTGGTACATCAGATCTTCAATATAAGCAGGTACTGAATGAAAAGGAAAAGCAAGAAGCTATAGATAACTTTGGTTGGAATAGCTTCCGACTTGGAATGGGTGCTGAATCTATTCAAGAACTATTAGCAAATATTGATTTGGATAAAGAAGCTCAGGAATTAAAGAAAGCTTTAAAGGATTCTACAGGTCAGAAACGTGCTAGGATTATTAAACGCTTGGAAGTTATGGAATCATTCCGTGAATCAGGAAATAAGCCAGAATGGATGATTCTATCTGTTATCCCTGTAATTCCTCCAGAACTTCGTCCTATGGTTCAACTTGATGGTGGAAGATTTGCTACATCAGATATGAATGATTTGTATCGTAGGATTATTAACCGTAACAATAGATTAAAGAGACTTCTTGAACTTGGAGCTCCTGATATTATTGTACGTAATGAGAAAAGAATGTTACAGGAAGCTGTAGACGCATTAATAGACAATGGAAGAAGGGGTAGACCTGTTACAGGACCTGGTAATCGTCCACTTAAGTCTTTATCAGACATGTTAAAGGGTAAACAGGGACGTTTCCGTCAGAACTTACTTGGTAAGAGGGTAGACTATTCCGGACGTTCTGTTATTGTTGTAGGCCCTGAACTTAAGCTTTATCAGTGCGGACTTCCTAAGGAAATGGCTATTGAGCTATTTAAACCCTTTGTTATGAAGGAACTTGTAGGAAGAGGTACAGCACATAATATAAAATCAGCTAAGAAAATGGTTGAAAGACTTCAACCGGAAGTATGGGATGTATTAGAAGATGTAATTAAAGAACATCCAGTAATGCTAAACCGTGCTCCGACCCTTCATAGGCTTGGTATCCAAGCATTTGAACCTGTCTTAGTAGAGGGTAAAGCCATTAAACTTCATCCCTTGGTGTGTACAGCGTATAATGCTGACTTTGATGGAGACCAGATGGCTGTTCACGTACCATTATCAGTAGAGGCTCAGGCAGAATGTAGATTCCTTCTACTTTCACCTAACAACTTGTTGAAGCCTTCAGATGGTGCCCCTGTTGCAGTTCCTTCTCAAGATATGGTTCTAGGTATATATTACCTGACTGTTGAAAAGGAAAATGAAACAGGACAGTTACATTCTTTTAAAAGTGTTGATGAAGCAATCTTAGCATATGAGGATAAGACTATTACCCTTCATGAGCCTATAAAGGTAATGATGAAAGGTGTAGATGCTGAAGGTGTAGAAGTATCTAAGTTGGTTAAGTCAACATTAGGAAGATTTATATTCAATGAGATAATACCTCAGGATTTAGGATTTGTTGATAGAAGTAAGCCAGAGAATCTATTAGAACTAGAAATTAACTTCCTAGTTGGTAAGAAGCAATTAAAGCCTATTCTTGAAAAATGTATTAATATCCATGGTGCAACCCAGACAGCAGAACTTCTAGATGCTGTTAAGGCACAAGGATTTAAATATTCCACACAGGCAGCATTTACCGTATCAATTTCTGATATGACAGTGCCTGAGGTTAAGAAACAAATTATATCTGAAGCAGAAGAAACCATAGAGAATATTTCAAAAGAATATCGTCGTGGTAGAATGACTGAAGAAGAAAGATATAATGCTGTAATTGAGACTTGGAAGGTAGCAGATAATGAGCTTACAGATAAGCTATTAGAGGGACTAGATAACTTTAACAACATTAAGATGATGTCAGACTCTGGTGCCCGTGGATCAGATAAGCAGATTAAGCAGCTAGCTGGTATGCGTGGACTGATGGCAGACACATCAGGTCGTACCATTGAACTTCCTATCAAATCTAACCTTCGTGAGGGATTGGATGTATTGGAGTACTTTATATCTGCCCATGGAGCTAGAAAAGGACTTTCTGATACTGCTCTTCGTACAGCTGACTCAGGATACCTAACTCGTCGTCTAGTGGACGTAGCTCAGGATTTAATTATTAGAGAAATTGATTGCTGTGAACATGAAGAAGAAACTGTAGGTATGGAAGTTACAGCTTTCGCAGATGGTAAGGAAATAATAGAAAGTCTTGAAGAAAGAATTACAGGAAGATATTCCTGTGAAACTATAAATGATGCTGATGGTAATGTTATTGTAAAGGCAAATCATATGATTACACCAAATCGTGCTGCTAAGATTATAGCAACCGGTGTAAACAAGGTAAAGATAAGAACCATTTTAACCTGTAGATCTCATTTGGGAGTTTGTGCAAAATGTTATGGTTCTAACTTGGCTACCGGTGAAGCAGTTCAAGTAGGTGAAGCAGTAGGTATCATTGCTGCACAATCTATCGGTGAGCCTGGTACACAGCTTACAATGCGTACATTCCATACCGGTGGTGTTGCTGGTGATGATATTACACAAGGTCTTCCTCGTGTTGAGGAATTATTTGAGGCCAGAAAACCAAAAGGACTTGCAATTATTGCAGAGTTTGGTGGAACTGTAGCATTTAAAGATACAAAGAAAAAGCGAGAAGTTATTGTAACCAATGAAGAAACTGCGGAATCAAAAGCATATCTTATACCTTATGGATCCAGAATTAAGGTTATGGAAGGTGACGTTATTGAAGCCGGAGATGAGTTGACTGAAGGTAGTGTAAATCCTCATGATATCCTTAAGATTAAAGGGGTTCGTGCAGTTCAGGATTATATGATACAAGAAGTGCAACGAGTATACCGCTTGCAAGGTGTTGAAATCAATGATAAGCATATTGAAGTAATAGTTCGTCAGATGCTTAAGAGGATTCGCATCGAGAATAATGGTGACACTAATTTCCTACCTGGTGCCTTAGTAGAAACATTAGATTTTGATGATGTAAATAAAAGTATGATTGAACAAGGTCTAGAGCCTGCAGAGGGCAAACAGGTAATGCTGGGTATAACAAAAGCTTCTTTGGCAACAAATTCATTCTTGTCTGCAGCGTCATTCCAGGAGACAACCAAGGTATTGACAGAAGCAGCCATTAAGGGTAAGGTAGATCCCCTTATTGGATTAAAGGAAAATGTTATCTTAGGTAAGCTTATTCCTGCAGGTACCGGTATGAAGAGATATCGTAATGTTAAGATAGATACAGAAATTCAAGAGGAATATATGATACCTGAGGATATGTACGGCGAAGGCAGTTATTCTGATGAGTTTGATACATTTGATTATCCAGAAGGTGCTTATAGCAACCAAGATGAACAATACGTAGAAGCTTATGAAGGATATGATGGTTTCTATCCTTCTGAAGGCAGTGGACAGATAGTTCAGCCTACTAATGATGACAGCAGTGGGGGCGGCGAAGTTGCTAACGATGGTAACTGGACAGAAACTGAATTTAACTTGAAAGGTATAGACGAAGATGACTATAGCGATGGTCTGTAATAATTAAAAATATACCGATAAATAAGAGGAGTGAAGGGACGGGGAGTACGTCCTATGGCTCCTCTTTTAAAAAAGTCATAAATTATAAAAATTAAGTTAAAAGCGGTAGGTTAGCAATAAAATATAAAGGATTAAAAATAATAATAAGGAGTATACAAATGGAGTACTTAAAAAAATATGAAGAGTGGTTATCAAATCCATATTTTGACGGGGACACTAAGAAAGAGTTAGAAGCCTTAAAAGGTAATGAAAAAGAAATTCAGGAAAGATTCTTTAAGGATCTTGAGTTTGGCACCGGAGGGCTTAGAGGAATACTTGGAGCAGGTATTAATAGAATGAATATCTACACAATTAGAAGAGCTACTCAGGGTCTTGCCAATTATATTATTAAGCAAAAGGGAGAAAACAAAGGAGTTGCTATAGCCTATGATTCAAGAAGAATGTCACCTGAATTTGCTATGGAGACAGCCCTATGTTTATCTGCCAATAATATTAAGGCGTATTTATTTGAGTCTTTAAGACCTACACCCCAGCTGTCATTTGCCTTAAGAGAGCTAGGTTGTATTGCAGGTGTAGTTATAACTGCAAGCCATAATCCTGCTGATTATAATGGCTATAAAGTATACTGGGATGATGGAGCACAGGTTACATCCCCTAAGGATGTTGAAATAATCCATGAAGTTAATTCCATTAAAGATTTTTCAGACGCAAAAACAATATCAAAAGAAGAAGCAGAAGAAAAAGGATTACTTAATATTATAGGTAAAGAAATTGATGATAAATATATTGGGAAATTAAAAGAACTTGTTATTAACCCTGTTGATGAAAAGGGTAAAAAACTAAGTATTGTCTATACTCCCTTAAATGGAACTGGTAATATTCCTGTTAGAAGAATTCTTAAGGAGATAGGATTTGAAAATGTATCTGTAGTATCTGAGCAGGAAATGCCTGATTCAGAATTTACTACAGTAGGCTATCCTAATCCGGAAGATCCTAAGGTGTATGAGATGGCCAAAAAGTTGGCTAATAAGGTGGATGCAGATATAATCTTAGCTACTGATCCAGATGCAGATAGATTGGGAATACAAGTAAGAGATAGTAAGGGTGAATTCGTACTTTTCAATGGTAACATGACAGGAGCATTAATTGCTGAATATGTATTTTCACAAAAAGCAGGAAAGGGAATATTGCCCAAGAACAGTGCGCTTGTGAAAACTATAGTTTCTGGTAACCTAGCTGATCAGATAGCAAAAGCTTATAATGCTAAGCTTATAGAAGTCTTAACAGGTTTTAAATATATCGGAGAGCAGATAAAACAATTTGAAGAAACAGGCAGTCATGAGTTTGTATTTGGCTATGAAGAAAGTTATGGATACCTAGTAGGCACCCATTCAAGAGATAAGGATGCTATTGTTGCAGCTATGATTTTATGTGAGGCAGCGGCATACTATAAGTCTCAAGGTATAAGTTTATATGATCAGATGAATAGGATCTATGAAAAATACGGTTATTTTAAAGAAGAGACTGTCTCTCTTACTTTAGAAGGAATTGAAGGAATAGAGAAGATTAAAACTATCATGGAAGATTATCGAAAGAATCCTCCAAAAAGTGTAGGAGGCTATGATATTCTTAGATGGAGAGATTATCTGACAGACAAAGTAACAGATAATACAACTGATGAGGTTATACCTACTTATCTACCACAGTCAGATGTGCTCTATTATGAAATGAATGATGATGCATGGTGCGCCATTAGACCTTCAGGAACAGAGCCTAAGATTAAGTTCTACTTTGGTGTAAAGGGTAGTAGTAGTGAAGATGCATCAGATAAGCTTAATCGTTTGGCCAATGATAAGGCCTTTAAATTCTAGGACAATAAAATATAAGATATAATAAAAGAAAAGGACATACCCAAAAGTAATATTTATTGGGATATGTCCTTGATTATTTGCAACTATTGTTGATAATAAGTGAAAAATGGCTAGACTGTGTGGATATATTAAGCCAGTTTATTGCCACAGTTAGGGCAGAAGTTGGTATCACCGGTCTTTTGTCCACAGTTAGGACAGAAGTTAGGCTTTGTACCTGTGTTTTGATTTTGAGAACTGGAGGCCTGATTCATGTTATTCATCATCTGATTTGCCACATTCATTCCCATCATCATTCCTGCCATATCAGAAGCAGTACCGCCACCCTTGATCTTACCTGAGGCAATACCGTCGGTCATCTCTACTTGTTGATAACGGTTCAAGTCTCCAACCATGCTATGAGAAGCACTCTTGTTAATCATCTTTTGAATCTCTGGAGGATAATTAAAGCTCATAATATTAAAACCAGTAATTGATAGACCGATATCAAATAGTTGCATATCTAGGTCTGTCTTTATTCCATTTCCTATATCAAAGGAGTTAGCCTGAAGGTTAAACATATCTTTACCCTCTTTGGTTATCCATTTCATTAATAATTGGTCTATGATAGGTCTTATACGAAGTTGGACATCTTCAATTTTATATGTCTGCCTAACACCTGCAACCTTATCTATTAATTTAATATAATCATTAATCTTAAAGTTAAATGTACCATTAGCTCTTATAGGCATTCCCCCTGGAAGTGCCTGAGTAGGTATATTTATGGCGTTTTGGGTTCCCCATTTTGAAGTGAATTCTTTTGTATTAATGAAGAGAACTTCAGCCCGCATTCCACTGTTAAAGCCAAACTTAAAGCCTTTTAGTGTGGATAAGAAGGGAACAATCTGGGATTCAATATCATAATCTCCCTCATCCTTAAATATTCCTTCTATTTTACCATTAAACATAAAGATAGCATCCTGTCCTGGTCGAATTATTAAGCGGCTCCCTCTTTTAATCTCGCTGTTATTCCATTTATAGAAGATCATATCTTCGCGAAATTCTTGCCATTCTACTACATTTGCTAATTGTCTTGAAAATAAACCCATATCTATTCCTCCAATAAAATAAATTATTAATTTTTCATCTACCTATAATTTTCTTCCGCCTGAGCTATGTGATCTTCCGCCACTAGAAGATCCTCCTCTAAATCCACCGGAATTAAATCCGCCTCTGCTTCCTCCGCTTCTTGATGAGGTGTTTTGGCTAGGTTTTCTTATTTTGGTAACGGTAGATCTAATATAATGATCTCTTCTTCCTATTAAGCCTGATTTACCACAATCCAGGTAATCCTTAGAGCCTGCTGTCATCTTTCCACTGGAGTTATAGGCCATAACCCCCACAACTACACCACCTATTACAAGAGAAGCAAATAATTGAAACCATATGTTATAAAGAATATTTTCTTCCATCCGTTCATCTTGGTAATATCGGTCATAATCATATTCATCGTAACTATATTGATTATCAGAGTCGAAATCTTTCGGGGGATTATCATATATATAATCGTGGTCATAATTTAGTTCAGAATCATCAGACATATAATCTGCAGACATATTAATATATGTTTCAAAGGCATCATAATAGGATTTGTTTCTTATATCATCTTCCATATGATCAAATATATTATCTATTCTCTTGGAGTGGATATAGATTTCTGCAAGGCCATATCCCTCCATAAATATCTCTTTCCTGCTTACGTCATATAGGAAGTAAACCCTATCCCCTACAGGAAGTTGATCCTCAAAGTCCTCAATGTATCTTTCTGGATAAGTAGCCTTGGGATCATTATGCGTCAGGATGAAAATTTCAATTCCAGCATTCTCTCCATATTCTTGACATAAAAGCTCGAGTTCACTTATCTCGTAATCGGTCAGTAGGCCAGCCTCATCAAAGACACGTCTATCATTGCTACTAGTAGCTAAGGCTATGGCGGTATCACCAGTAATGAAATTTACAAGAATAAGAGATAGGATTAAAATAAAACCAAGAAATTTTTTTCTATGATTCATCATGATAACATACCTCCTAGCAGGGTTATTATACGAAAGAGTAGGAAGCTACCCCCGGACACACCGAAGAACCAAGCAGCTACCTTTGCACCACTTATAGGAGGTTTACCTACAATCTTACCTGTCTGGCCATTCATTGCAAATGTATGCTGTGCCTGCTGATAATCATAGCAAACCATCCATACAGGTAATAGAGCATATTCAGAATTTTTCTTTCGAATATTTATATTTTTCCTATTTATACGTACTGAAGAATATCCAGTTATTGTAGATCTAATATAGGAATCCACGTAAGAGTTAACCCTTTGCTTTATCCTTGGCAGTAGCTCATTATCATCATAATCATATTTTTCAGCTATATAGCCTGCAAGGTAAGGCATCTGAAATTCCTTGAGGTTACTGTAAGAGTAGGGTTCTAGTTTATTCATCATGGAATCATCCATTTTCTTAGAGGCATCGCAGGGAACTCTAAGATAATCCAAATCAACCTTACGATATACATGATAATACTTTGTCTCAGTATAGATCCAATCGCCTCTTGAATAGGTGCGAACCCTAGTACATGTAGCCTCCACCTCTCCTTTGCCATTAAGGTCATAAAGCCAGAAAGGTACATAGATACCTGTTATATCTTTAATGCGGTCAGCAACACGAAAGTTATTAGGAGTAAGAATTCCTTTCTTGCACCATTTTTTAAAAGCTTCTTCTGCTTGTTTCTTACTAATTAAAAAAGGTATAACCCTTTCTGGTGCTAAGTTACCAGATAAGCGGTCACTGATGACTACTCCTGCCCCGCAAAAGCTACATTTGGTAGCAGTAGTCTGTGGATCTGTAAGAAGTACTGCCCCGCAGTTATTACAATTATATTCATTGACTTCTCCGCCAGAAAAAGTAGGATGACTCACAGATTCATCTTCAAAAGATTTGTCTTGGTAATCATTTTCAAAGGATGCTTCTGCCGCTTTTTTATCATCATCATCCATATTATATGAGACTTGAGCGTTTTTAGGAAGATTAGGCGTTCCGGCCATCTCTTCAATGGTGTCCTTGCGCCCACAACTACCACAGCTTAGTTTCCCCGATTCTGTATCAAAAGCCATATCGGCTCCGCAATTAGGGCATTTATATTGTGTAACCATATTTCTCCCCCTGTTTATAATAGTACTTGTATAGTCTTATACATAAAATGTCCGCAAACAGGAAATAGAAGTTTCTTATTTGACGGACATTATAGAGGTTTATTTATTTAAACTAGCCTTTAATGCTGCCAGTTCATCATCAACTGATACATCGGAAGCATATTTCCTTGTTAAGTCTTTTATAGAAGAGTCAGCGGAGGAGCGATTTAGCTCAGCCATGGCATTAGCTTTATCAAGTGCTTTATCAGCTATATCTTCGTATTTTTCGAAACTAGATATTGAATTGTTAGCACTTGCAACAGAGGAACCTATTTTGTTAATACGTTCTTGGGTTTTTGCTACAGCAAGTTTACCTTTAATCATATCTTTTCTTGCTTCTAATTCGCCAATATCAGCTACAAGCTTATCATGCATCTGTCTCATATGCAGTGCATTGTTTTTAGCTAATTCATAAGCTTCCTGAAGTCCTGTTTGTCTGGATGCAAGAGAGGCCTTCTGCTCTAAAAATTTACGAGCGTCATTTTCATTGTTTGCTTCCAAGGCCTTAACTGCAAAACTTTGCATTTTTTCAATCTCTTCATTACATTCATCCAAGTCCCTCTTGGCTCTTTGTTCCTCTGCCATAATAGTAGCTGTCTCTGACTTTACCTTACCAAGGTCAGAATTTAAGTTACGTAAGCATTGATCGATCATTTTCTCTGGATTTTCTGCCTTATCCAAAAGTGCATTTATGTTGCTTGACATGATGTCGCGAAATCTTGTTAATATTCCCATGTATGTTACCTCCTTATGTAATATCGTATTTACAATTAAAGTTTATTATGAAAGAAGAATTACGTCAAGTTAAATTATAGTTAGAAATATGAGAGAAAGCTTAAATTATAAAAAATATAATTATTGGTGAATGTTTATTAATAAAAACCAGATAATAAATAATGTAAAAAAATTAAAAAAGTACTTGCAAATGACTATTAGCTGGTGTATAATATCACGTGTTGTGACGTTGATAGCGTTGAAACGTAAGGTTGCTACTGGGTTACAGTAGGTTTTTACGTGGAGCGAAGGTCAAGTTATGAAACTGGCGACAAGTCACTGTACAGATTAACTTTCTGCCTAGTGCAGATAAAACGTGTGAAAGTCTCTTTGACATAGTAATCCGGTGTAACCGAGATTATATAATAATCCGTATTTCAACCGGATTTTATCTATGAAAACGAAGATACACACGGATGAGTGTACAGTCACCACTGTCGTACTGAATTTAAGTGCGAAAAGGAGGCGGCTTTTTTTATGGCAAGTCAAGTAATGAGAATCACTTTAAAGGCATATGATCATCAACTTATTGATCAATCTGCAGGAAAAATAATTGATACTGTAAAGAA
>JAAYNY010000076.1 GCA_012520635.1 Clostridiales bacterium
CATTCCGGACAAGGTCTTGGCTCTGGACAGGGGGCACATTCCGGACAAGGCATAGGTTCTGGACAAGGGGCACATTCCGGACAAGGTCTTGGCTCTGGACAGGGTGGGCATTCTGGGCAGGGCTCTACTAGGATAGGACTTTCTTCAGGAGTAGGCCTTGGTGGTGGAACAGGTCTAGGAAGGGGTACAGGCTGAGAAATAGGTGGCGGAACAAATTCTTCAGAAATCCCACATACTACTCCTCCTACAAAGGGATAGAGATGGAACTCAAATCCACTGGCTGAATTTACTGCAAATGCCCCTAATGCTGCATTACCACTTACATGACCTCCAGTCCGGTGTCCATGAAACGTAGCTGAAGGTGCAAGAATACTTCCCCAAATATCTGCTGCTACTTCCATGTGAATATTTTCTGCATCCTCAAATACATATAAGGTATTATTAGCTAGAGCTTCTTCTCCCCAAAGGCCATATTGGATATGAGCATTATTTCCCGTCCTAAATATGACTATTGCAAGACTTCCATCTGGTATCTCAAAACGAATTTCTTTATTAAGTATGCCATTAGGTCTGGCATCAATTACAAAAACATTTTGCACTGGATCATTTCCTCTAAGTATTTTCTCATGGAAATGATCTACTACACTACCATTAGGACTAAGTTCAGTTATACATCTATGGTAATTCTCAATACTGTCCCTAGCATCATTAAAGAATCCTGTTACGTCAGCTTCTATTCTTCTAGCTGGTATAAAACGTGGAGTATCATAACTTGAAATGGCATAATGGCTACCCCTATCGCTAGGAGTCCAGTATCTACTTCCACCTGCTGCCTGATATAAGCTTGTAAGTTCTTCCACTTGATAGGGTGAACCATCCTTACCTATCATATAAGTACTTCCAGGTGCGGCCTTGAAGTTTCCTCCTGCCACAACATGCCCAATTACTACCAAAGGTCCTTGCATACTTATGTTTCTTCCTACCAAAAACCTTACAGCATTGGGGCTATATCCTGTACCCGTAAGTTTTAAATCATTTCCATAAGCAAGGGATAAACCTCTGGGACTTACAAAATCCCGCCCTACGGCAAATGCTCCTTTTGTATCTACAATATTATTGGCATCTCCAAATACAATGGCATTAAAAAAAGATGCAACTCCGAATGGTTGACCTTCAATATCATACCAATTAATATCTTCGTAAGGGATTCCAGCATATGAAAAGCTTTCTCCTCTTTGATTATTCAAGTTGCTACCTCCTTGAAGTGCAAATTATCATCGCACACAACATTCTCAATTCAGTTTATTCACAAACAAAATAATGGTGCAAGTTTTCCAATATATCACATATTTAAATGAGTACTTTCAGCTATTTCCAAAATGCCAATGACATGGTAGAATGAAATTGTTAAGAAATTGTTACAGAATTGGAGAAAAGCATGAGGCAAATAGATTCCCAAGCCATGGCAGCTAAAAATGACAAGTCAATATTGGAAAAGCTAGTATCTGAACAAGAGAGTGCCATGCTAAGGTATGCCTCCAGGATTACAGGTAGGTACATCTCAAAAAGTGACGATGAATGGTCTATAACCCTACTAGCTTTTACTCAGGCTATTGATAGTTATGATTTTGATAAGGGTAACTTCATTAGCTTCTATCGCTTACTTATAAAAAGGCGTTTGATAGATTATCACAGAAATCAAAGTAAATTCAACCAAGAGCTTACTGTAGACCCCATATTGTTTGATACTGAACCGGAGGAAGAGGACGATGATATATCTATTCGCCTAGCTGTTTCTAATCAAGTATCAAAACAAGAAAGTAGTGATTTAAAACTTGAGATTGAGACGGCTAATCAGGCCTTTTCTAATTACGGTTTTTCTTTCTTTGACCTAACAAACTGTTCACCACATGCAAAAAAGACTAAATCAAGTTGTGCCAAGGCAGTAAATTATATGATGGATAATCCTCTTTTAATAGAGGAATTACATACTACAAAACAGCTTCCCATAAAAATAATAGAAAAAAACACTAAGGTACCCCGAAAAACCTTGGATCGACATCGAAAATATATAATAGCGGCTATCGAATTACTCTCAGGAGAATATCCAAATCTTGCAGAGTATCTGCAATACATTCGAAAGGAGAACGGATAATGAAAGCAGTTGTAGTTGAAATAAGAGACGGTTATGCATCCGTTCTGTCAGAAGATGGTTGCATAGTCAAAACCAAAGATAAACACTATGAAGTTGGACAGGTAATATATATAAAGAACAATAAAAATAATATGATAAAGAAAATTTCCACCATTGCTGCTTCTGCTGCAGCGATATTAATTCTAGGTGTAGGATCATGGGCTTATGCAAGTCCCTACTCTTACGTCAGCATTGATGTAAATCCTTCTATAGAATTTGTATTAAATCGCTTTGATAGGGTTATATACATAAGAGCAATTAACGAAGAAGCTGATGGACTTCTTCATGAAATCAACCTCAAGAATCTAAAACATAAAACTATAGCTAATGCTATCCATCAGACATTTACTCAAATAACTGACTTGGGATATTTTGATCAAAATTCCAGTGCAGGAATAGTTATAGCTGCAGCCGGTAAAAACCCACAAAAATCCGATGAACTGGCTGCTGATATTAAAGAAGAAGTTCAACAAGATATTGTTACCAATTATGACAACACTTCTATCGAAGCCTACAGTTTAGGAATGGAAGATGTGGAGGCCGCCAAGGAACTTGGTGTTACACCAGGCAAGCTTAACCTTGTTAATAAAATGATTTCCAGTTCCGATGAGTCCGAAGACATTGATATTGAAGAATGGTTAGATAAACCTGTTAAGGAAATTATGAACGCTACCAAAAAACACCATAAGGATTCAGAGGAAACCAAGGAACCAGAAAAGCCCCATAAGAAACCCCCTAAAGACAAGAAAGATAAAAAGGATCCTAAAGCAGAAAAGGACATCAAGGAAAAAGATAAAAAAGACAAAAAGAACCCTAAAATCGAAGAAGTTACTGATAAAGATAGGGATAAGAAAGATAGAAAGCATCCTAAGGCCGAAAAAGATGCTGATAAGGAAAAGGATAAGATAGATAAAAAACATCATAAGGCCGAAAAAGACGCTAACAAAGAAAAGGATAAGAAGGAAAAAAGGGATTCCAAACCTAGGAAAGATGCTAATAAGCACAAGAAATTACCAGTAAAAAAGAGCCCTAAGAACAATAGAACTCCTCATCCTCACCCATAATATCAAATTTAAAATCAAATAACCTTATAAGTAAAAGGAGCTATATATAGCTCCTTTTGTTATTGATGGTTATAGTTATAGTTTTATTATGTTTTTATTCAAAAAGATACCTTTCAAATTTTTTTATATCCTCTTCCTTACCCACAACCACGATAACATCATTCTCATGTAGGGTAAGTTCTGGTCTTATGTCGGTTATTGTCTTATCTCCTTGTACCAATGCTATTATATTAAGTTTAAATCTATTTCTTATACCTGCTTGTAATACGGTCTGTGATTCAAGTCTTGAGGTGAGCTTTAGTTCTGATATGGATATATTATCATTAAGAGCTATATAATCCATCACTCTAGATGAAACCAGCATATTTGCCAGTCGAATGGCCATATCATGTTCTGGATATATAACCTCCGCACCTATTTTTTCAAGTATTAGGCCTTGTTCTGGACTAAAGGCCTTGGCTATTACTCTAGGAACCCCCATACTAATTACATTAAGTGTCGTTAATATACTAGTATCAACCTTCTCACCAATACAGACAATTACTGTGCCACAGTTTTGTATACCTGCTTCCTCCATTGCCTCTTTAGTAAGCTCACCTACTACAAATGCATTATCCGTATAAGTTCTAATTTGACGAATCTTGCTTTCATTACTATCTAAAACTAGTACCTCCTTTCCAGCCTCTGCAAGAGTTGATGCTAGAGCAAATCCAAAACGTCCAAGCCCTATTACCCCAAATTCAATAACTGGTTTACGACTTAGCATAATATACCTCCTATCCAATTGTTATATTCTCTTCAGTATAACTAATAGATGACTTAGGCTTATTAATCCAGATGGAAGCCATGGTCAAAGGCCCAAGCCGTCCTATAAACATGGTTAATATTATAATAACTTTACTCCCTACACTTAGATGGGGTGTAATACCTGTAGATAGACCCACAGTAGCAAAAGCAGACACCATCTCAAATAAAAGTTCTACAAATCTATACTCAGGTTCTATTACACATAGAAGTAATGTGTTAGTAATAATTAATGATAAGGATAGAAAGAGTAAAAGATAAGCCTTCATGATTAAAGAATCACTTATCTTTCTCTTAAAAGCAACACAATTTTTATTAGTGGACATAGAAAATGCACTCTTAAAAAGCACAAATGTAGTTGTGGTCTTAATTCCACCACCAGTAGATCCCGGAGAAGCTCCCATAAACATTAATATTATCAGTATAAGTAATCCACCCTTGGTAAACCCCGATACTGAATATGTGCTAAATCCCGCTGTTCTTGCTGATACACTAAAGAAAAAAGCTCCAAGCCATGTTATATCTTCTGTAAATTTTAATAGTAGTACTCCTCCAAGCAATAAAAACCCAGTCATAGTAAGTACTATCTTTGAATGGAAGGAAAGTTTTTTAAATGACCTTTTAGTTATAAGCTCTTTAATAACCAAAAATCCCAAGCCACCAATTATAATTAATCCACAAGTTGTTAGATTTAAAAGAAGGTTATCCTGATATGGAGTTAAATTCACCAGTCCACCTATGATATCAAATCCTGAGTTGTTAAATGCAGCCACCGAGTGAAATAAACTCATGCCCATAGCTCGACCTATTGGATAATCTCTTGAAAAGACAAGGAAACTTAAAAGAGCTCCAACCACTTCAAAGCATATGGTCAATAATAATACAGATTTGACAATACTTACAATGCCTTTCATAGAATTTAGACCCATGGCTTCCTTAACCAAAATTCTATCTTTAAAACTGACTTTTTTACCTGCCAGCATAATAATTCCCACACCTATTGAACTTACTCCTAAACCTCCCATCTGAATTAGCAGTGCAATTACAGCTTGACCAAAGCCGTTAAAGGTATCAAATGTATCAATAGCAATCAGTCCTGTTACACACACTGCACTGGTAGCTGTAAACAATGCATCAATTACTGAAACCTTTACACCTTCTTTAGCCGATAGAGGTAGAAATAAAATAATAGCACCTATAATAATTAAAGATGCAAAACCAAGCACAATTATTCTTAAAGGACTCATTTTTCTTAATAAGAACATATCTCTACTCAGACTTTCTGTAATAGTTAAATATATTTAATGGTATTCTATCATTATAAAAATGTATTATCAATAGTATTAATATCGTTAATCATATTTTTACTAGCTGCTCCTGGCAAAAAAACAGAGATGCATTAGGTTACACCTATGCATCTCCATATCTATATTCTAATAGCCTTAATAATTATTCCTCATTATCATCTTTTATATCCTCTTCAGGAACACCTATATAAAGCTTAACCTTATCAATTCTTTTATTCTTAACACTTTCAAGTTTAAATACCAGGTTGTCTATCTCTATTGTTCTATCATCCTCTTCTTTTGGTATGGAACCTATCTGATCAATTAGAAAACCTGAAATAGTATCATAATTTTCAGAGTAAAGGTCCAGATCCAGCCTGCTATTTAAGTCTCCTATGGTTACAAAGCCATCCACAAGAAATGTATTACTATCAATTTCCTCTATTCTTGGTAATTCAGGATCATATTCATCTTCTATTTCACCCATTACCTCTTCTACCAAGTCCTCCATAGTAACAATTCCCGCAAAACCACCATATTCATTAATTAATACAGCTATCTGTTTCTTTGATTGTTGAAGCTCTCTGAACAAATCCCTAATGTATTTGCTATCAGGTACAAAATAGGGCTTCCGTAGTAATGACCTTAAGTTTACTTTATCAGGTCCACCCTCAACAGCCTCTCTTAAGAAGTCCTTGATAAACAAAATCCCTATTATATTATCTACTTCCTCTTCATATACAGGAATCCTAGAGTACTTTGCTTCCATAAGATCATCAATATAATCTTCAATGGGATCAGAAATATCTATGGCCAATACATTAATTCTTGGTGTCATTATTTCTTTAGCCATTTTATCGTCAAACTCCATAATGGAGTCTATCATTTCTCTCTCTTGGTGATTAAGTACACCGTAAGTCTGACCTTCCTTAACCAAGGATTTGATATCCTCTCTTGACAACATTTCCTCAGTAGTACCTTCCTTCATTCCAAAAGGCTTTGTTACTATGTTTGTTGAAAATGTCAACAGTTTAATAAAAGGTGATGCTATGTTTGAAACAAGCTGAATGGGCTTAACGCAAAACAGACTATAAGCCTCTGGCTTATGCAAAGCTATTCTTTTTGGAACCAACTCACCAAATACTAAAGTAAAATACGATAAAATTAAAGTTACCCCAATGAATGATATTCTTTTACCATAGGGTATGCCCATATTAGTAATCCACATTCCTAAGG
This sequence comes from Clostridiales bacterium, assembly GCA_012520635.1. Classification (GTDB taxonomy): domain Bacteria; phylum Bacillota; class Clostridia; order Lachnospirales; family Lachnospiraceae; genus Mobilitalea. The sequence continues at coordinate 6,585 of JAAYNY010000076.1, forward strand.
GTTCTGATAGTCCTGTTGCTGCAGAAGCACTTGAAAAGAATCCAGCTAATGTAATTGCAACTTGTATTGTTGATAGAAACTTTGTAGGTTCTTCTAGAAAGTCTAAAACAAGTTTTGCACTTTTTCGTCCATCTTCAGCTAGCTTACGCATCTTAGTTTTATTAACTGATACCATCGCCATCTCTGCTCCAGCAAAAAATGCGTTAACAAGTGTAAGTATTAACAGGATTATTATTTGAGTACCTATACTAGCGACTGCAGGGTCGTCTTCCATTTTCTTTCCTCCAATATAAATATGTGTATTTGTTATTTAAATGCATATTTTAGTATGCAAAAAATAGTATATCATATCTAAGCGTAAAAAACACTTAAATAAATATAAATTCAATATTAATTTCTTTTTTAAGATATAATCTAAATCTTAAAAAAGAAGCTGTTTTGCAACAGCTCCTTAATACTAAATGCGGATGAAGGGACTTGAACCCCCACGGTTGCCCACTAGATCCTAAGTCTAGCGCGTCTGCCAATTCCGCCACATCCGCAAATTTAGTTACCTGAGACATCCGGGATTCGAACCCGGGAC
>JAAYNY010000077.1 GCA_012520635.1 Clostridiales bacterium
AACAATTTGTGAACGGTGCCTGACACCTTATTTTATACTTTACTAAGTGGTTAAAATATAATAAGATAAAATTAAGTACCAAGTAAAATAATATAAATTACTTTAGTAAATAATGATAATATTAAAAAACATTATGAAGAGGTGCTAATATGGGTAAAAAAATAACTGATAAGGTAACATGGGTAGGTAAGGTAGACTGGGAGCTTAAGAACTTCCATGGTCAAGAATATTCAACAAACAAAGGCTCATCATACAATTCATATCTAGTTAGGGATGAGAAAACAGTTTTAATTGACACCGTTTGGCTTCCATATGATGATGAATTCGTCAACAACTTAAAAAAAGAAATTGATTTAAATGAGATCGATTATATTATTGCTAATCACAATGAAGTTGACCATAGTGGTGCATTACCTGCACTTATGAGGGAGATTCCCAACACCCCCATATATTGTACTGAAAATGGTGCAAAGTTTATTAAAGCGCAATTTCATAAAGATTGGAACTTTGTAACAGTAAAAACTGGAGATACTTTAGATATTGGAAGTTCCACATTAACCTTTGTTGAAGCTCCTATGCTTCATTGGCCTGATTCGATGATGACATATATGTCTGGTGAAAATATACTCTTTAGTAATGATGCATTTGGCCAGCATTATGCAACAGAATCCCTATATAATGATATGGTAGATAATAGTGAGCTATATGCTGAAGCAATTAAGTACTATGCGAATATTCTTACTCCCTTTAGCAAGTTGGTAACCAAGAAAATTGATGAAGTATTAGGTTTTAATCTTCCTCTAGATATGATATGTACAAGTCATGGTGTTATATGGAAGAACAATCCTGCCCAGATAGTTGAAAAATATCTTGAGTGGGCAAATGATTATCAGGAAAATCAGATAACCATAGTCTATGATACTATGTGGAATTCTACTAAGAAAATGGCTGAGGCAATTGCAGATGGAATATATAGTGCCGATCCTTCAATAACAGTTAAGTTATGCAATGTTTCTTTGGATGATAAAAATGATGTTTTAACTGAAATATTCAAATCAAAGGCAATCCTTCTTGGTTCTCCTACAATTAATAGGGGCTGTAGTTATGCAGTTGCTGGAATCATGGAAATGGCTAAAGGAATGAAATTTATGAATAAAAAAGCCGCTGCTTTTGGTAGCTATGGCTGGGGTGGTGATGTTGTTAATCAACTTTCAACACTGCTAAAAGATGCTGGTTTTGAACTGGTTAATGATGGATATAAGACCTTATGGGTTCCTGATAATGATCAGGTAAAGTCACTTAATGAATATGGTGCTTCATTTGTAAATAGTTTAAAATAAGAAGATGATATAAGATTGGAATTATCAAAGATATAATAAATATTAAGAGCAGTTGTATGATATTATCAACTGCTCTTTTTAGTGTTTATATTTACTGTTTCAACTTAGATTAAGAAAATCTATAATTTCATATAACTTATTTAGATTATTCATTAAAATAAATGAAACTATTTAACTGTATAAATCGTTTATATATTAGTGGTAATTTTTATTAATTGAAAAAATGGAGGAATATTATGCAAAGTTATCTTAATAAATTTAAATTAAGTAAATATAGAATATTTGTAAAGGGCTTGTTTTTTGCTATAGTTGCTTTAGTTGCACTTATACTTTGTGTTTTTAGCCTTATGGATAAGACATCTTCCATATATCTTGTATTATTTCACTTTACTATAGTTCTACTTAGTATGTTTATGGGTTTCATAACCATGTTCAAGCCTTACAAGACCCAGGAAGCTCACTTGAACTATAGGACCTAATTAATATAAGCTTATATATCAAATCCAAAGTAATTAATGCTGTTGTAATATGATATATTCTCTACAATCTTTTTTAGCACCTTGGTGTCATTAGGAAACCTACCACTTTCTACTAAATCACCAAACATATCACATAGGATTCTTCTAAAATACTCGTGTCTTGTATAGGACAGAAAACTTCTTGAATCTGTTAGCATTCCCACAAAGTTGCAGATTAGACTAATGCTTGCCAGGGATGAAAGGTGTTCCCTCATACCAATTTCATGATCATTAAACCACCATGCTGATCCATGCTGAATCTTTCCTATAGCAGAGCTATCTTGAAAGCATCCAATAACAGTATCAATTGCAGCATTTTCTACTGGGTCAAGGGAATATATAATTGTTTTTGGTAACTGATCATTAATATCTAATGCATTTAAAAAGTCTGCTAACTGAGCAGAAGAGTTTCTACTATTATCTATACAATCATAACCGGTATTTGGTCCAAGAGTATTAAACTTACGTATGTTATTATCTCTTTTTACACCATAATGAAGTTGCATAACCCAATCTAGACTATGGTTTTGCCTGCCTAAGAACAGAAGAAGTGCAGTTATAAATTTATATTTTTCCTCATTAGAAGGAAGATGTCCCTCTAAACGTTTTCTCATGATTTCTTCTATTTCATCAATAGTAGCAGGGTAGTAGATTACAGAATCCAAGCCATGGTCTGAGGTTCTACAGCCAATGGAATTAAAATAATCCATGCGATTTTTTAGTGCCTTACAAAGTGAATTAAAGCTATCTATTTTAACCTTACTTACTTTTGATAATTTATTAAGATAAGTAAGGTAGTCTGCTTTCTCAATATTTATAGCCTCATCAGGTCTAAATGCAGGAAGAACCTTTGTCTTAAAACTTTCATCATCAGCAATTTGCTTATGATATTCTAAGCTATCAATGGGATCATCAGTAGTACAAAGTACTTTAACATTAGATTGTTTGATAATGTCTCTAGCACTTAGATTCTGATTCCTTAATACTTCATTACATATATTCCATACTTCTTCAGCAGTCTCTCCATTTAAGGTTTTTTCAAAACCAAAATATCTCCTAAGTTCAAGATGACTCCAATGATAGAGGGGGTTTCCGATTGCTAATTCCAAAGTTTCTGCCCATTTTTGAAATTTTTCTCTATCACTGGCATTCCCGGTAATATATTTTTCCTCTATTCCATTGGATCTCATTAAGCGCCATTTGTAATGATCCCCTCCAAGCCAAAGCTGGGTAATATTATCAAAAGTAATGTCCTGTGCAATATCTTTAGGATTGATGTGGCAATGATAATCCACTATAGGTAAATTTTTCGCATACTCATGATATAATGTTTTTGCTGTTTGTCTTGATAATAAAAAATCCTGATCCATAAATTCTTTCACCCTATTCCTCCATTCCAAAGACTGTGTAAAGATAAAGATTAGACACAGCCTTATAGTCATATTTACTTATTAGCTACTGGTGAGTTTATTAAACTATATAATTCCTAAAATGTAAAGTCAAGCCAAGGAAAATGCTTCACAGGGTGATGCACAAATGAAGGAAATGTTAAAGGCCATGGAAGAAATCAATATTTCTTCTAACAATATTAATAAGATTATTAAGGTTATTGATGATATTGCATTCCAGACAAGTTTTATGATAATATAGAATATGGGGGATATATATACATATTATTGACGGTAGTGCTGTCTTTTGTGAAATCTTATCTAGAGGACTTTCTACCGACCCTATGATCCAGGTGGTTGCAACAGCAAATGATCCTTATGATGCTAGAGATAAAATCTTACAATATAAACCTGATGTCATGACCTGTGATGTTGAGATGCGAAAAATGAATGGGATATGATGGCGCTAAAGGGCTTCTAGCCATGAAGAGAAAAGGAGCGATTAATATGGCAAAGGTAATTACAATGGGAGAGATTATGCTTCGTCTATCCACTCCCGGTTATAAAAGAATAATACAATCAGATAGCTTCGATGTGAGCTATGGAGGTGGGGAGGCCAACGTTGCAGTATCATTGGCTAATTATGGTCATCAAGCATATTATGTTACAAAAGTACCTGATAACCTTATTGGTGACAGTGCAGTGGCATCACTTAGAAAATTCAATGTAAATTGTGATTTTGTAGCAAGAGGTGGAGACAGGCTTGGTATATATTTTCTTGAAACAGGTGCTTCTATGAGAGCTTCCACTGTAACATATGATAGAGCACATTCATCAATTGCTGAGGCTGATCCTTCAGATTTTGATTTTGATAAAATATTTGCAGATGCTGATTGGTTTCATTTTACTGGAATAACTCCTGCAATAAGTGATAAAGCAGCACTACTTACTGAAGTAGCACTA
>JAAYNY010000009.1 GCA_012520635.1 Clostridiales bacterium
CCCTGCATCTAAAAAAACCGTAGATCCTTTTTTGACCATATTGGCACATCTTTGGGCAATTTTTATCTTATCCTCAATCTGTAATGTTCTTTTTTCTTTGTAGGATACTTCGCTTCTTAAGATAGCACCACCGTGACATCTTTCAATAATACCTTCGTTTTGAAGCTTTTCAAGATCTCTGCGGATAGTCATTAGACTGACATCCAGTTGTTTGGCAAGTTCATCCACTTTAACAGAACCTTTATCCTTTATTATATCTATGATTTTGGCACTTCTTTCTTCAGCCAGCATCCATTAGTCCCCCCTGTTCAATGTTTATTTTTTTTCGTATTTGTTAGATTTTGTTCCTTGTATGAAAATTATATTCCTTTCTGGTGGAAAGTCAATAAAATTTAATGTTTTGTTCGAATTATTTCGTGTTTATTTTTAAAGTATAAAAAAACGAACATTTAAAGTTAGAAACAGGAAGGAGATAAGGAACATATTAGTAATATAATTAACTAATCCATATAAAATTATTAATATATTAAAAAATAAGTGTCTCTAAGACAGTTAATCTTAGAAACACTCATTTTATATTATAACTATGGTATTCTTTAATCCTTTATAATTTCGAATACGGCTCCTTTATTACGATTGGCAACATTAGCTGAGCCATATACCCCAAGAAATAATCGGCTTTGATTGGTATTAGTACCAAGGCAAGTGTAGTAGGCGGCTTCAGAAGCAAAATCATAATTTACGTCTATTATGCTGTAATCCTTTAGTTTACAATCAGGAATTGGCCAAGTATAAGCTAGAACTCCACGGGCTGGAGCAGAGGAGAATGGTCTTTTAGCCCAGTTAGTAAAGACGCAGCTACCATACAAATTGGGGATTTCATCTCCCATATAAGGTTGAACACCAGTAAGGGCTAGACCCTGAAACTTATCTGGTCTAGAATCTTGGTGATAAAAGCATGTTAGGGGATTGATACGTTTTGTAGAAAGCATAATGGCTTCTTCATAATAAGCAATTATCTTTTGGTTTATGTTAGCCTTGTCTTGACAAGTATTTATTAAAGTTGTAGGTAGGTCCCCTTCCCATCCTCGCCATCCAAGGTTAATAAATCCCTCTTCTAAATATTCCATATCACTATTGTTTAATTGAACCATTGTGGTAGCTGGAATAGGTCTATCATAGACGAAAGAGAAGATAGATTCCACTAAATCTTGCCCCACATTCCCAACATATTTAATAATGTAATTACTAAATTTTTGATAGGCTATCCCAGTTAGATTACGGCCTCCTTTTGCTATTACTGTAATTGACTCTAGTATTTGTAAGTCAAGCTCATTAAAGCGTGTAACTGGAGGGATAGGGTCTACATATATATCCATAGATACATCAATTTCGATTATTTTGCCAGCTATCTCCATATTGTTCTGCGATAGATTAAAGGGATCATAAGCTGACCCACCATCACCGGTAGTAAGTACAAGTCTACCTGATTCTGGTGAGAAGTTTAAGCTATTTACACCGTTATGATTCATAAAGGGTCTTCTTAGCTTAAGTAATGTTCGACGTCTTCTGGTCTCTCCATTATTATAGAGGATCCATTCCTCCACAGTATCTATATGGTCGTATCTGTTTTCTCTATCAGTCCAGTTTAGATTCAATGTATTTGGGTCACAAGGGTTTGGAGTAAAAGCTTCTGACAGAGCACCTGGGCCTTCTGAACCAGCCAAGGAGTAGTGAAGATAGAATAGGCCGTTTAGTTTAAAATTCGGATGAAATGCAAGACCCAGAAGTCCCCTTTCGTCATATCCTCTATTTGCACCTAGTTCTATTACTTCTTCTGTGATATCTAAAAGCAAGCCTAAGGTATTATTTGTTATGTGATAAATCTCTCCCACCTGTGTTGCAATAATTAGGCTTTCTTCTTCTTGACCAGGAAGAACTACAGTCTTAATTACTGTAGGCAGGTTTAAATTATTAACTAGTGGCTGTAAACCAACTCTTAATCTATTCAATATGTAACTCCTTAGATTACTTATTAATAAAATATGTTTTATAAGGACTTGTTAGTACCTCATTTAACTATATAAACAGGTAAATATTAGCTATATTTAAATTTACATACTTATTTTTGTATGATATATTTAGAATAGCTTGATTACTTGGTGACCAACTTTAAATATATAGAAAAAGGGTGATGATTTTATGAAAGATTTTAAATTTTCTCAGTTAGAATATGTTAGGCCTGATTTTGATAAATTAAAAGAAGAATGCCTAAGTATGGTGGAAGAGATAAAGAATGCCAAAACATATAGTGATATACAGGGGGTATTAGAAAAAAGAGATAAGTTAATGGGGTCGGCTTTCACAATGTATACTATTGCCTATATACGAAATACTCTAGATACAACCGACGAATTTTATGAAAAAGAAGTAGAGTATAATGATGAGCACTTTGCAGCTTTCGGTGTTGAATTAACTATGCTAAGTAAAGCTATACTTGAAAGTAAATTTACTGATGATATCACTGCAGAGTATGGACCAGAATATCTTGTAATAGAAAAACGAGAGGTAGATAAATTTAAAGAAGAGTTGGTTCCATATATTCAGCAGGAATCAAAGTTAACCATGCGTTATCAGAAACTTATGGCTACAGCTAAGATTGAGTTTGATGGTCAGACCCTTAATCTATATGGAGTGCAAAAGTATTTTGAGCATCCTGACAGGGCAACCCGTAAGGCGGCATTTAAGGCTTATTCTGATTTTTACAGTTCCAATGAAGAAGAGATGGAAGAAATCTTTGGAGAGCTTGTGAGCATACGAAATGAAATGGGGCGGGTACTAGGTTTTGATAATTTTATTCCCCTTGGTTATATGCAACAAGGGCGTAGTGATTATGGACAGAAGGAAGTGGCTGCTTTTCGTGAGCAGGTGAGGGAAGAGCTTGTCCCTTTATGTAAGAAACTTTATGAAGCTCAAGCAAAAAGAATAGGTGTTCCTGAGATTATGGTCTATGATGAGAATTTCAAATTCCCTGATGGGAATGCCAATCCCATAGGAGACGATGATTATCTGGTTAAAGAGGCTCAGAAGATGTATCATGATATGAGTCCTGAGACAGGGGAATTTATAGATTATATGATTAAGCATGAGCTAATGGATTTAAAGAATAAGCAAAACAAAGCATCTACTGGATATATGACCCAGCTACCAGATTATAAAGCTCCTTATGTATTCTCATGCTTTAACCAAACAAAATTTGATATAGAGGTTTTAACTCACGAGCTAGGTCATGCATTTGCAGGATATGAAGCAATGAGAGAGCAAAAGTGTCTGAATTATACTTCATGCAGTACTGATATTGCAGAGATCCACTCAATGGCAATGGAGCAATTTTCATATCCTTATGCTGAGCAATTCTTTGGTGATAATGCAGATAAGTTTAGATTTGCACATTTACAGGATGCAATTACATTTGTACCTTTTGGTGTTGCTGTAGATGAGTTCCAGCATATTATGTATGAAAAGCCAGAGCTTACACCTAAGGAACGGACTTATGAGTGGCGTAAACTTGAAGAAAAATATCTTCCATGGCGTAGATATGAGGATGACGACTTTATGGAAAGAGGAGGTTATTGGTATCATAAGCTTCATATCTTCCTTTATCCTTTCTATTATATTAACTATACCCTGACAACAATAGGGGCTATGGAATTGAAGAAACGATATGCAGAAGATAAAGAGCAGACTTGGAAGGATTATCTGGCATTATGTAGGGCTGGTGGCAGTACAAACTATTTGAACTTGCTAAAGATTGCTAACCTGTCTGTGCCATTTGAAGAGGGTAGTGTGGCAAGAGCGATTTCTTATGCTAAGGATGAGCTACTAAGACAATTGTAATATAAAGGAAAAACCGGGTTAAAAACCCGGTTTTCTATAATTCATCTGCTATGCCTAGTATGGCAATTCCAAGCATAACAATAATAATCAGAGTGTAGTGTTGTTTGCTTAATTTTTCTTTTAAGAATATTCGAGATAGAATTACCGATACGATGCTGTATGATGCTATCAAAGGTGCAGCTATAACAGCATTATTTGACATGGCATATACATAAAAGAACTGACCAGCTGTCTCAAAAATTGCTGCGGATGTTCGAACAGGCTCTTTTAATATATTGAACTTTTGCTTCTTTATAACCATTAGATATATTAAAGCAATTAATGCATATATAAGCCAAGTAAATTCATATGCCAAGAGAGCAGCATCTTCCCCAATTAGGCTAAGCTCATCTAGGTAAATACCATCAGCGGTTGTTCCTATAGCATCTAGAATAGCATAGAGTATTGGAAATGTTATGGCTAACACACCTATTTTATACTTGGGATCAACCTGAACATTATTAGCTTCTAGGGCAGCTGTTTGTTGCTTTTTCTCCAAGAAAGCCAGACCTATAACGCCTGCAGTTATTAATACGATTCCTATGATGTTAAAAGCAGTCAGATCTTGAGGAAAAAATATAATAAGTAAAATAGCAGTTATAGCTCCTGATGAATTCTGTACTGGAGAAGATATGGAAAGTTCAATATAGCGAAGTCCCCAATACCCAATCAGCATAGATAAGATATAAAAAAAGGAAACCGGTAGATATATTATGATATCAAATGGGTCAAAATTAATACCTTTAGTCAGCATATATATAAAGGCATGGATACCCATTACCAGACCGACCATTATCCCGATCTTAACAGTGCTGTATTTGTCACTACTGTCAGAACCCTTTTTATAGAATAGATCAGCACTACCCCAAGATAGAGTAGTTAGTAAAGCAAATAGAAACCACATAGTTAATAACTCCTTATGTATTAATATTATTGTTTTAAAGGATATCTTATAGTTACACATAGTTTACTGTATAATATAATTGATATCCTAAGCAAACAGTACTATTATATACAAAAGAAAGTAATTAGTCTATAAAATATTTAGTTAATCAAGGTAAAATATTATGTTTTAAATAAATAAAGAAAGAGGAATGATATTTATGGAGAAAATAAGTACACAAAAAGCTCCTGCTGCTATAGGACCTTACAGCCAAGCAGTAATTGTAAACGGACTACTTTATACATCTGGACAAATTCCCCTTGATCCTATAAGTGGACAAGTGGTTTCAGGTGGAATAAAAGAGCAGACCCTTCAAGTTATGAAGAATCTACAGGCTGTACTTGAGGAAGCGGGAGTAACATTTGAGAATGTATTTAAGACCACATGTTTCCTAGCTGACATGGGGGACTTTGCCCCATTTAATGAAGTCTATGGAGAATATTTTACAGGAAGACCAGCACGGTCCTGTGTAGCGGTAAAAGATCTTCCCAAAGGTGTGTTGGTTGAAGTTGAATTAATAGCGAAGATATAGCAAAAAAAGGGCTGTTTGCAACAGCCCCTTTTTTTCCCCTAGGTGTCAGGTACCGGTGTCAAAACTGTGAACAATCTGTGTCCACAATGTAAAGTGTACCTGGCACCGTTTATACGTAGTATTTTTCTACTATATCCCAATTTACCACTTCAAAGAAATTAGCAATATAATCACCACGAAGGTTTTTGTATTTTAAATAGTAAGCGTGTTCCCATACATCGATTCCTAGGATAGGAGTCCACTCACCATTGCTTTCCATTATAGGATTGTCTTGGTTGGGGCTTGAGCTTACTTGTAGATCTCCATTTTTGTTGGTGGATAACCAGGCCCATCCTGAGCCAAATCTTCCTAAGGCAGCAGAAGTTAATTTTTCTTTTAATGCCTGGTAGTTACCAAAGTCTTTTTCAATCTGCTTAGCCAGTTTCCCCACAGGTTCCTTGCTTCCTCCCGGTGTCATTGTATCAAAGTATAGATTATGGTTATAGTAACCTCCACCGTTATTTCTTACTGAAGTCCTTAAAGCTTCATCTGAGATTGCAGATAAATCCTTAAGTATATTCTCGATAGATTGACCTTTTAGTTCTGGAAGTTTTTCAAGTGCACTATTGAGATTATTGGTATAAGCTGCGTGATGCTTTCCATAATGTGTATTCATTGTAAGTTCATCAATATAGGGCTCCAATCCGTTAAAGTTATAGTTTAATTGAATTTGTTTAAACATACTATAGTCCTCCTTAAGTTATTATCAAAATTTATATTAGTTACAATAAGTTACTAGAATAATATTATTATTTAAAATGTTGTATACAATTTAATTGTACACTTATTATTACACACAATTAAATAAAATGCAAGGGTTAAATGCAAAATTTTATTTTTTTCTTAAAATTTCAATATCCCTGTTAACTTAGTTGACTTTTTATATAACATAGTAGAAAATTAAATCAATAATATTGATACATAGATTTATACTGAAAGTTTCTGGTATACACATATAATAAGTATGGAGGGTTTTATGGAGCATAATTGTCATGAAGGTCTAGGTAGTAGTTGTATTTGTAACCATAGCAGTAATGATAGTCACGACTCATGCTTAAATATTGTTCCAATCTTTAATCACCTTAAAGATGTTCAAAAGGATGAAGTTCTTGATTTAATTAATTCAGTAAAATATAAAAAAGGTGAGATGATATACCGAGCAGGTGAGAAGTCTGATTCTCTCTTTATAATTAGTAGTGGAAGAATTAAGAAATATAGATTATCAGAATCGGGCAAGGAGCAATTGATTCAGATTCTTAGAGCAGGGGATTTTACAGGAGAGCTTGCTCTATTTAGTGAAGGTATATATGAATCATATGCAGAGGCAATGGAAGATACCTGGGTATGTACTGTTAAGAGTTCTGATTTACAGGAGCTTTTGCTTAAGTATCCATCTATATCTTTAAAGATACTAAATGAGTTTTCTAGTCGACTTGAACAATCTGAAAAACAAACTACAAGCATATCAACTGAAAGGGTTGAGACAAGGATTGCACAGTTTCTTGTAGAATATGCAGAAGATAACAACACCTTAGATTTTAAACTTCCAATGAGTCGCAAAGATCTGGCATCTTACCTTGGCACTAGTCCTGAGTCAATCAGTCGAAAATTACTGGAGCTAGAAGAAGCAGACCTAATTATACAAAAACCTCAAAGTATTATTAAAATAATTGATCTTGAGGGTTTAAAAGCAGTTTAATATGATAGTCAATCATAAGATGGGAGATAACATATGAACTACAAGGGACATAGGCTTCGCCATGAGTATAAATATTATATCAATAGCCTTGTCTATCACGAGCTGAGGGAGAGATTCAGATACATTCTTAATAGAGACCCTAATATGAAGGATGAAGAAGGATATCTAATTAGTAGTATATATTTTGATGATTTTCATGACTCAGCTGTTGTGGACAAAATGGATGGAACTAGGTATAGGAAGAAATATAGGATAAGGCTCTATGATTATGATGAATCATTTATAAAGTTAGAATGTAAAAGTAAATATAATAATTTTATTTCTAAGCTATGGGCACCTCTAACACGGGCTGAATATAACAGTATTCTTCAAGGGGATTATGAGTTTTTATTATACAGAGAAGAAGATGTGTGTAAGATGTTATATGCTGACTATGTGACAAAGAGAATAAGGCCTGTAACCACTGTAGAATATCAAAGGGAGGCATACGTTCATCAGCTAGGTAATACAAGAATAACCTTTGATAAGAATATTGGGGCATCCATAGGAACGGTAGATATATTCCACCCTGATTATGAGACAATCTGTGTACCCCTGGATGGTGATATGGTATTAGAAATAAAATATGATGATTATATCCCTGATTATATATGGAAGTTATTCCAATCCGATGGTATGGTAAATTGTGCAATATCAAAATATGTTATGTGTAGAGATTTAAATAGAAAGGTGAGAAAACAATGACAACTTTTTCGGATATCTTTAAAAAAAGCTTTTTAAATGATGCCTCATTGGATTTGGATTTTTATAATATTATTCTGGCACTCCTTGCTGCTTACATATGTGGTATGATTATCTTTTTTGTCTATAAAAAATTTTATAGGGGTGTTTTGTATAGCCATAATTTTAACATCCTGCTGGTAATAGTCTGTATGATTACGGCATTTATTGTATTAACTATCAGCTCCAATATAGTACTATCCCTAGGTATGGTAGGTGCACTATCTATCGTAAGATTTCGTAGTGCAGTAAAAGAACCTCTGGATATAGGGTTTTTGTTTTTTGCTATCTCCGTTGGAATAACTTGCGGTGCGAGCCTATATCTGATGTCCTTTGTATGTACGATTCTTATTTCTTTAGTTTACATATTATTAGTTAAGGTAAAATATCAAACTAATATATATTTACTAGTACTTAAATATGACAAGGTTACCGCAGATGCTGTGAATAAGGAACTGGCTAACTTAAAATATGTATTAAAAAATAAAACAGTGTTTGCTGATAGGGTAGAATTAACAGTTGAGATGAAACTAAAATCCGGTGATAGCACTGACTTTCTTACAGTTTTATCTGATATAGAGGGTGTTCATAGTGCCATTTTAGTAGGATATAATGGGGATTTTGCTGATTAAGTTTTAAAGTTCATATAAAAAAAACTAGGCGTGTATATGGTTAGAACATATACACGCCCTTTTAATGTGAACTTTACCTACAATTAGAACTATTTAATTATTAATTAGACTTACTCAATTGGAATGTACTTTTTATCTTGGACTTTTACTGTACTTTTTTCCTTAGGGAATTTAAGCGTTAATACACCGTTCTGGAATGAAGCCTTAAAGTCTTCCTCTTTTAAATCTTCACCTACATAGAAACTTCTCTGGCAGCTACCAGAATAACGTTCCCTACGGATGTATTTACCTTTATCATCCTTTTCATCCTTTAAGTTTTCTTTTTTGGCTGAAATAGTCAGATATCCCTTGTTAAGTTCTGCCGTAACATTATTTTTTTCATATCCAGGAAGCTCGATCTCTAGTTGATAATCATCTCCTAAATCCTTAATGTTAGTGTTCATCCAACTTGCTGGGGTAAATCTTGCAAATGATGGTGCTTTGAACATGTCATCAAATACATCAAAAAAATCATCTACTAAATTGTTTCTAAAAATATTTGGTAATAACATAACTATTCCTCCTTATAATTTCTTATCAAATTGGGTAAAATCGGTGGTGAATAAAACTTTTTCACTTGCCAATTATACAACAAATATTTGTTATATATGGAGTATAACAACTATAACGCATTCTGTCAAGAAGGGAAGAGTTATTTCACAAAAATTTCACAAATTAATATTATTAAGGTTTCCTTAAATCTGCTAATAGACTTGAAAAATATACTAAAAACTGGTATAAAAGACATGATATTATCTACTTATGTAGTTATTAATCTGCTATAATTATATTAGTTTTATAAGATTAAGGAGGAGCAATTTATGCCCTATCTTTCAAAAAATAAATTATTATTTATAATTAATCCTATCTCTGGAAGATCTCATGGAAAGGCAAACCTTGGTAGTGCAATAAGTTTGCTAAAAGAGAATGGTTATGATATTACTACAAAAAAAACTAAGGCCAAGGGACACGCCACTGAGCTTGTGTTAAGATACGGTAATCAATATGATATAATTGCTTGCAGTGGGGGAGACGGAACCTTAAATGAGGTTATTTCCGGTATTATGAGACTTGAGAAAGAGGTATTACTGGGATATATACCATCAGGTACAACTAATGATTTCGCCAGTAGTTTAAACCTATCTGACAACATGGATAAAGCAGCTATGACTATAATCAATGGGACACCTAGGACCATAGATATAGGACTATTTGGTGATGATAGATATTTTAGCTATATTGCGTCTTTTGGCGCATTTACAGGGACATCATATTCCACGCCTCAATCCTATAAGAATATACTTGGGCATATGGCTTATATACTTGAAGGAATGAAGGACATTGCCAATATTAGACCTTATCATATGCGGGTGGAAGCTGGAGGTAATACTTATGAAGGAGATTATTTATTTGGTGCAGTAAGTAACTCTATATCTATTGGAGGACTTCTTAAATTAGATTCTAATTATGTGGATTTAAATGACGGCTTATTTGAAATCCTATTAATAAAGAATCCCAAAACTCCCATAGAACTTAGTAAAATGCTGAATTCAATAAGGAAAAGGGAATATAAGGACAAATCAATTCAGTTTATAAAGGCATCTGAGGCTACTTTTTATATGGAAGAAGCCATTCCTTGGTCTATAGACGGGGAGTATGGAGCTGGATGTAGTCAGGTGAAGATACAAAATATTCCTAATGCCATAAAAGTTCTAGTATAAGCCATACCAATAATATAGAATGATCTACAAATATAAATATGTGTTAGTACTATAAAAGGAGCAAAGTTGTAATGGATAATCAAGATTATGAATCTGAAGAAATTAGAGAAAGCCAAGATAACCAAGAAAGCGAAGAAATTAGAGAAAGCCAAGATAACCAAGAAAGCGAAGAAATTAGAGAAAGCCAAGATAACCAAGAAAGCGAAGAAATAGGAGAAAGCCAAGAAAGCTACGAAAGCCAGGAAAGCCAGGAGTTAGGTGAATCCTTGGAAATCAAGAAATCTGAAGAAGTAGAACAAAACCAAGAATCTCAGGAAGTAGGACAAAACCAGGAAGTTGAAGAAACTAACCAAATTGAGGAAGCTAATAAAATTAATAGCCAAGCAAAAAAAGCCTTACCAAGTAGAGCAAAAAAGATGTTTTTGAGTATTGGTATTATTGTTTTAGTTTTGCTTCTTTTTTCCTCCTATCTAGCCTTTACTAGAAGTGGACATAGGTTAATATATAAGGTTGCTGGAAAAGTGATACATAAGGGACTGGATAATGAAGATGATGTATCAGCAAGTTCAGTAATAAATCCTCTAGAAGAACAGTCACAAGATTATAATATGGGCAGTGATTGGAATAGTCAAAATTCTAATAATCAAGAAGGACAAGATGAGCTAGCTACTCCTATAATAGTGACAGAACCAAGATGTGAGGATTATGTGAGCAATTATCTAATATTTGGCTTAGAGGAAATAGATAATGCTAAAAATACAGATTCAATTATGATTGCTTCAATTAATACAAAAGACAATACAGTGAAGCTTACATCACTGCTTAGAGATACATATATAGATTTAGATGATTATGAAGCTAATAAACTTAATTCATTCTTTTCCACTAGGGGTGCTAGGGGGCTTGTGGATGTTGTAGAGAAATTGTACCGTATTAAGATAGATGGCTATGCCTATATTAACTTTGAGTCATTTGAGACAGTAATAGATTATCTAGGTGGTATATCCATAGAACTGGGAGAAAAAGAAGCAAAGTATTTGAATAAAACTAATTATATATCCAATCCAGCATACCGTAAAGTAAAAGCAGGATGGAATCAATTAAATGGAAACCAGGCTCTTGGATACTGTCGTGTACGATTTGTGGAAACCCTTGGCGGTGCAACTGATGATTATGGAAGAACCTTACGCCAACGAAGGGTATTACGTGCAGTCTTTAATAAATACAAATCAAAAAATATATTTGATTTAATAACCATATCAAACAATATTCTTGGTCATATAAAAACCAATGTAACACAAGAGCAGATAGAGAAGGGCTTGGAAGATGTTATCGAAAATAAGATAACGAAAATGGATACAATGAGGCTTCCGGTTAATGGAACTTATCAGGCGCCTATAGAGTATAATGGGATAGGTTATCCCTTGGTGCTAGATGATCTAGATGCCAATATAATTCAGCTATACCAGTTCATCTTTCTAGACACTGAGGAAGAAGCTAAGGCTAATCTAGAAAAGCACAGATAAGTTTATTACACTTTATTTATCTCTTTTGCGTTTTTGCTTAGAGTCTATATTTAGCATAGGAGGTGAAGAATAACTACTTACTCTTTGACGTAGCTGTTCCCCTTGCTTCCTCGCAATAAAACCACCAAGTTTTTGATCTTTTTCAATGAATTTACAACCGTATAGAAAGGAGTTTAGATGGGGTAAAAACTCCTTTCTTACGATCTTGCCGGATAAGTTAATAATATAATGGTGGTCTTTAAGCTTTAATCGAATGGTTCTTTCGATTTCTAGTTCTTCTTTTGATATAAAACCAACACCTGTCTCACTTATATCCTTAACAAGTACAGATAAAGCTGCAGGTCCATTGGCTGTATTTATGTATATGGGCATATCTTCACCAATATATATTCTAAAAGCATCTCTTCGGTTATAGGGTCTTCCCTCACCTTGTACATCGATTTTGTGATATATCTTATCTTCATATCTAACCAGCTTGATTTCTATAATATCCCATAAGTACACCTTATCATTTGAATTTACTATTAGATGCATTAGACAGTCCTCGTCAAAACCAATAGTTTTTTCGTTATATATGATTGGTGCTATTAAAATTGAATCCTTAAAAGTCAAATCAACCTCACTATGAAATGACATTAAGTGACCGTTCAATCTAATCTCAATCTCTATGCTAGTTCCCTGTGCAATATCTTCTATATACATTGTTGGTCCCCCAGAAATTTTAATAAATGGTAAATGGTTATTATTATAACTATTGTAATTATATTACATTTCCCACAGATTTTCAACCTAATATTCTATTATAATTAAAATGTTGACATGATTTTATGATATGATTACAATAATAGAAATTATATAAAAGACAAGGAGTCAAGCCATATGAAATTTACTAAGATGCAAGGATGCGGAAATGATTATGTATATGTGGACGCAACCAAGGAAAAGATTGATAATATTTCCGATGTAGCCATACAAGTTAGTAATAGGCACTTTGGAGTGGGATCTGATGGATTAATACTGATTAAATCCTCCAATAAAGCGGATTTTTTTATGGATATGTATAACAATGATGGATCCAGAGGTAAAATGTGCGGTAACGGTATACGCTGTGTTGGAAAGTATGTTTATGATAATGGATTAACGGACAAAAATCAACTAAAAATTGAAACTTTAAGTGGTATCAAGACCCTTGACCTTACCATAGAAAATGGAAAAGTAGCTTTAGTAACAGTGGATATGGGAAGTCCAATATTTTCACCAAAGGACATACCAGTTAAGTCTGACAAAGAAGAAATAATAAATGAACCTATAATCATAGGAGATAAAGAATATAGGGTGACTTGCATGTCTATGGGTAATCCCCACGCTGTAGTATTTGTTGATAATACAGAGGAAATTCCACTTACAGAAATCGGTCCTATATTTGAGAATCATGAAATGTTTCCTGACCGGGTAAATACAGAATTTGTTCAGGTGATAGATAGGAATCATATTAAGATGCGTGTGTGGGAGAGGGGCTCAGGGGAGACCCTAGCCTGCGGAACTGGAGCATGTGCCAGTGTGGTGGCCAGTGTCCTAAACAATCATACAGACCATGAGGTGAGAGTATCTTTATTAGGAGGAGACTTATATATTAAGTATGATAGAGAGAAAAATCTTGTATATATGACAGGGGATGCGGTTACGGTTTTTACTGGTGAAATCCATATATAAAAGAAAGACAAGGGGACGTTTCCTCTGTCTCATTGAAATGAGACAGAGGAAACGTCCCCTTGTCTTATTTTACCTGAAATGATATACTATTCTAAAAGATTTTACGGAGGTTTGACATAAAATGATATATCCTGCTATATTGGAAAAAGGATTTGATATAGGTGTAACAGCCACATCATCAGGTTATGATAATGAGGTGGATTATAAGCGTTTGGATAGTGCTATATCTCATTTTAATAAGCTTGGGTATTCTGTAATTACTACTCCAAATGTAAGAACCCATTACAAAGGAAGAAGCTCTGATGGTAAGACAAGAGCCAAGGAATTTATGGAACTGCTTACCAATCCTCAGATAAGAGCCATCATTGCGGCAAGTGGTGGTGATTATCTTGTTGAGATGCTTTCGTTTATAGATATGGATTTAATTGCAAAAAACCCTAAATGGATACAGGGGTTTTCAGATACAACAGGTTTAACTTTTACTATAACAACTAATCTTGATATTGCCACTATCTATTCTTATAATTTTGGTAGCTTTGGAATGGAGAATTGGCACCCTTCTTTACATGATAATCTTAGAATACTTGAGGGGCAAGATATAAGGCAAGAAAGTTATAATATGTATCAGGATGGTTATTACAAGAGAATTACCGGCCTTGAAGAGTTTGTTTTAGAAAAGGATGTTGAATGGGTTAATTTGTATCCAGGTGATTTTAGTAATGAAAATGAAATTAAGTTACAAGGTCGTGCCCTGGGAGGATGTTTGGATTGTCTTATTGATCTTGTGGGTACACGTTTTGATAAGACAAAAGAGTTTGTGGAGAAATATAAAGAAGATGGGATTTTGTGGTTTCTTGAAAGTTATGACCTTAACAGTGGAGCTTTGATTCGCGGTCTTTGGCAGCTTAAAGAAGCAGGTTGGTTTAAGAATGCTGTGGGTTTTGTATTTGGTCGTCCTGCTATGTATGAAAGCTATGATGAGATATCATATAGGGAGGCTATTTGTTCAGTTCTTGGAGAACTTAATCTCCCAATTATTCTTGATGCCGATATTGGTCACAAGTTACCGCAATTTACTATGATAAATGGAGCCATAGCAAGAGTAAATAGTGCTAATAAAAAGGGTACTATTATTTTTGAAAGAAGGTAAATGCAACTTATGAACATTGAATCTCAACAGCAATTACTAGAGCACACTGATACTCCTAACTCACAAAATGATTTACAAAATGTTAAACTATTATTAAGAAGAAATTTTATTTATCCCTTGCTGTTTTTTGTAGGAACTATAATATATCTTGAGATAGTAGTTCATTTGTATTTGTTTGGCTCTATAGATAGTAAGATAATTTATCCTATTATGTTTGCTATTCCTCTTGGCATTTGCTTTACTTTACTAACAGGATTATTTAATGAATTTGGCAATAAGCTACTTATGTGGATAGTCACATCTATAAGCTGCCTGATCTTTGGACTTCAGGCGGTTTATTATAATATATTTAAAGTGTTTTTCTCATTTCATTCCCTTGGAATGGCTGATGATGCATTAACTGAATTTACGGATGATGTTAATTATGCAATTAGGTCAAATCTACTGACAATAATTATATTAATGATTCCCTTAGTGATTTTGTATATCCTAATAAAAGAAGTTTTTATATGTAAAAAGAGAAGCTTAAAGATGCAGGCATGTATTTTTGCCGGGCTTATAAGCTTTCATTTATTTGCCATGGCTTTGCTTCCTATTCACGGTAAAGAAGATTATACACCATATGATTTATACTTTGATAGTAGGGTTCCTGAGTTAAGTGGGCAACAGTTGGGAATTATCACATTAACTAGATTTGACCTTTCTGGCTTGCTAAAGGGTGATGACTCTATCTTGGTTGCCGGGGATTTAAAGCCTGAACCTACCCCTATAGATAGTAATGAGGATGTGCTAGCCCCAACTCCCATAATTGAAGAAGGAAATGCACCAGATTCAAATGTTTGGGATGATTTACCTTTACCTAGTCCCACACCTATTCCTATTGATACTTCACCTAATATAATAAATATTGATTTTGAGGAATTGGCCAGGAATGAAGATAATGAAACAATTAGAACCCTTCATAAGTATTTTGCAAATGAACTTCCCACATATAAGAATGAATATACGGGAATGTTTGAAGGATATAACCTTATTATGATAACAGCGGAGGGCTTTTTTCCCTATGCAGTTCATGAGGAATTAACACCTACCTTATATAAATTGACCAATGAAGGATTTATATTTAATAATTTTTATACAGCCCTGTGGCAAACCAGTACCAGTGATGGTGAATATGTGGCAATGACTGGATTAATTCCAGTTGGAACAAGGAGCATGTATCATTCAAGGAATAATCTTATGCCCTTTGTGCTTGGAAATCAGTTTAACCTTTTAGGCTTAACTAGTAAGGCCTACCATAATCACACCTATACTTACTATGAGAGAAATGAAACCCATCCTAACCTTGGTTATGATTATAAGGGAGTGGGTAACGGACTTGTGCTTGACTCCTATGTCTGGCCAGAATCTGATTTGGAAATGATAGAGCATACCGTTGATGAGTATATTAATGAAGAACCATTTCATATATATTATCTTACGGTTAGTGGACATATGAATTACACCTTTATAGGTAATAGTATGTCATCTAAAAACAGGGATTTGGTTAAGGAACTCCCATATTCTTCTGATGTGAAAGCATATATTGCATGCCAGATAGAGCTTGACCGTGCACTAGAGAAATTGATAGAAAGTCTAACTGAGGCTGGTGTTATAGATAATACAGTAATTGCTTTAAGTGCTGACCACTATCCTTACGGATGGGATAAAAAATATTTGGATGAGATTGCAGGGCATGAGGTGGATCCTTATTTTGAAATATATAAAAACCACTTTATCTTATGGAATCCAGCTATAGAGACACCGATTATTATAGATAAACCTGCTTCAAGCCTTGATATACTTCCTACACTAAGCAATTTGTTTGGGCTTGCCTATGATTCAAGGTTGCTTGTGGGTCGGGATATTCTATCGAACAATGATCCCTTGGTTATATTAAGTAATAGAAGTTTTATTACAGATAAGGTTATGTATAATTCTGCTACCGGTGAAGTCATAAAACTAACAGAGGAAGAGCTTCCAGAGGATTATATAAAGAATATGAATAACATTATAAAAAATAAATTTAAAATATCAAAGACCATCTTAAAGACCGATTATTATCGTTATGTCTTTCCGGAATATCCAAAAGGATTAAAATAACTTGGCCTAAAGCTATATTAAGATGGATAATTAAGATATGTAAAACTAATAATTATATATGTTCAACAATTTTTTATAAGATAATAAAGATAGAAATGAGGACTAAGATGAAGTTTACTAAGGAAAATTTCACTTATATAGCAGATATAGTAAAACTTGATTTTACTAAGGATGAAGAAGAAAAAGTTAGAAAAGAGTTAAACAGAATGCTTCATTTTATTGATTCAATGAATGAGTTAGATACAGATAATATAGAACCCCTAACTCATATAAATTCATTGAAGAATGTATTTAGGGAAGATGAAGAAGTAGAATATAGATTAAGTGGACAAGTTACAAAGAATGGAATAGAAAACAAAGATGACTACTATGTGGTCTCAAAGACCAACATGTTCGGAGGCTAGATAATGAATGACATAACATCAATGCCGGCACTTATGTTGGCAAGTAAGATAAAGAATAAAGAACTATCTGTTACAGAAGTATTAGATCAGCAACTTAAGGTGATCCATGAAAGAGAACCGCTATATAATAGCTATATTACAATTATGGATGATGAGGCACAAAAGCAAGCTAAATTGGTCCAACAAAGGATTGATGCAGGAGAACTTAATGATTCTCCACTGGCAGGGGTACCAATAGCTATAAAAGATAATATATGTACTAAATCTGTAAGAACAACTTGTGCCTCTAAGATGCTTGAGAACTTTGTACCTAATTATGATGCTACAGTTATAGAGAAATTAAAGAACTCAGGGGTAATAGTAATAGGAAAAGTGAATTTAGATGAGTTTGCCATGGGGGGATCTACCAAGACTTCTTACTTTGGACCATCAAAAAACCCATGGAATACTGACCATGTACCAGGAGGATCTAGTGGAGGTTCTGCATCAGTAGTAGCTGCAGAGCAGGCCTTTATATCATTAGGGTCTGATACTGGTGGTTCTATTAGACAACCAGCATCTTATTGTGGTTTGGTAGGTTTTAAACCTACTTATGGAACAGTATCTAGATATGGTCTAGTAGCTCTTGCTCCTTCTCTTGATCAGATAGGACCCTTTGGAAGAACAATTTCTGATTGCACAGCAGTTTTAGATATTATATCTGGACATGATCCAAAAGATTCAAGCTCAGTAAATATAAAAAACTATTCTTATATGGAAGCCCTAGTTAATGATGTTAAGAAGATGAAGATAGGGGTTCCAAATCTATTTCTTAATAAAGATTTGGATGAGGACATACTAAATTGTTTTACAGAAGTGGTAGAAATATTTGAAAATATGGGTGCTGAGGTGGAGTATTTTGATATGGATAAATTAAAGTACGGTCCTCAGGCTTATTATGTTATATCCTGTGCAGAAGCCAGTTCAAGTCTAGCACGGTTTGATGGGGTTCGATATGGATATCGTACTAATGACTATGATGGACTTACGGATCTATATAAGAAATCACGAAGTGAAGCCTTTGGTGATGAGGTAAAGCGTAGAATAATGCTTGGAGCATTTACACAAGGTCCTGGCAATTATGAAGCTTACTACAATAAGGCTATGAAGGTAAGAAGATTGATATATGATGAATATCAAGAGGCCTTTGACAAATACGACATATTACTTAGCCCAGAATCTTTAACTACAGCACCCCATATTAACTATAACAATAATGACCCCAAGGACAAATATCGTTCAGAAATGCTTAATGTCTCTGTAAATCTTGCTGGACTTCCCGGTGTAAGTATTCCTTGTGGTAGGGATAAAAAGGGACTGCCAATTGGTATACAACTAATTGGGAATCGCTTTGATGAGAAGAAAATAATTAGGGCGGCTTACGCATTTGAGCAGGTTAAACCTTATAAGAGGCCAAGTACATTAATATAGTAATAAGAAGTTGATATCTTGTATTAATTAATATAAATTTGTAATTATGAATTTAATTTGCACATAGATATATGCTACAAGTATGGGGGAATAATAGAATGAAAGATTATGAGATAGTTATAGGATTGGAAGTACATGTTGAATTATCCACTTCTTCTAAGATTTTTTGTGGATGTTCAACTAAGTTTAGCCTGGATCCTAATAGTAATTGTTGCCCCGTTTGCACCGGTATGCCAGGAACCCTTCCTGTCTTAAATAAAAAGGCTACTGAGTATGCAGTGGCAGCAGGACTGGCTCTTAATTGTAATATAAGAAAAAGGACAATATTTGATAGGAAGAATTACTTTTATCCTGACCTTCCTAAGGCATATCAAATATCACAATTATATTTTCCTATTGCAGAAAATGGACATATAAAGATTGAACTTGAGGGTTATGAGAAGGTTATTGGAATTCATGAGATGCACCTAGAAGAAGATGCAGGTAAGTTAATTCATGATTCTGATAACAATAATACCCTGATAGATTACAATCGTGCAGGTATTCCTCTTATTGAGATAGTAAGCAAGCCAGATATGACTTCCAGTGATGAAGTCTTGGCTTATCTAGATAAGTTAAAGACCAGCTTACAATATCTTAGTGTGGCTGATTGCAAGATGCAAGAGGGTGGAATGCGGGTAGACATAAACCTTTCTGTAAGAGAAGTTGGTGATAAGAAACTGGGAACTCGTACGGAGATAAAGAATCTTAACTCCTTTAGAGCTATAGCTAGAGCCATAGAAAGTGAGAGTAACAGACAGATAGAGCTTGTTAAAAAGGGAGAAGCAGTTGACTTAGAAACCAGACGCTGGGATGATATAAGTGGGGAGAATATAAGGATGCGACCCAAGGAGAATGTAGAGGATTATAGATATTTTCCTGATCCTGATATTCCTCCTATAGAATTCTCAGACCAAGAGATAGACAGAATAAAATCATCCTTACCAGAGTTTAGGGAAGAGAAAATAATTCGTTTTCAGAAGGATTATGCAATTCCTAAGTATGATGCTAAGGTGTTAACATCTTCTAAGAAAATGGCTGATATATTTGAAAATACAGCCAACTTATGTAATAGGCCAAAGGAAGTATCCAACTGGCTTATGGTAGAGGGTATGAGAATTATAAAAGATAATAATATGGACTTATGGGAGGTGGATTTTAATCCAAAGAAATTCTCAAAACTTATACTTATGGTAGAAGAGGGTAAGATTAATCGTACCATAGCAAAAGAGGTGTTTGAGAAGATCTTCCTTGAGGACATAGACCCTGATGAATATGTTAAGAAACAGGGTCTTGCCATGATATCTGATGATAGAGAACTTGGTAAGGCAGCACTTAAAATCCTTGACAAAAATCCTGGGGCAGTATCTGATTATAAAAATGGTAAGACCAAGGTTTTAGGTTATCTTGTAGGTCAAACTATGAAAGATATGGGGGGAAGGGCAGACCCAAATCAGATAAGTAAAATACTTAAGGGACTTTTGGAGGAAATATAAAATTATCAGGCCCTTATATCAAAAGAACGACGGTATAATGACTGTTGGGGAATATCCTGCTCTAATATGCCATTTATAAAATCAGCTTTGCTTTCTGAAACCTTAGTACTTGCTTGAAAGTTATAGCCCTTTTTAGAAAGGATATCTATTAATTCATCTAAATGCTTTGATATAATATGCTGGGATGCTTCCTCTAGATAAAATACCCCGTGGATATTCTTGTCCTTCATAGTCATATGAATATCCATAGATCCAAGGTTTGCCATATCTAGATGAAGAAGAACACTTATCTGTTCACTAATATCAGGGCTTTGATTCTTCTTAGTAAACACATATAAATCCCCATGGGCATCCTGACCTGTAAGCCTCATAGGCAACTGGATATACAAAAACAAGTCATTTAAATCTCTCATAAACTGCAGATTATCCTGCAGTTTATTTATTGATGATTTTATATTCTCAAAATCTAACACCTGCTTGTCAGTTGATACAGCAGCCAATCTTTTAAGATCATCCTTAAGACGACTAAAATATTCACTAACATTATCCCTAGTGGCTAGATCTTTTGGGCTTAAGGTCCAACGATTATGTAGAGCTTCATTAATAAAATCTTCATAAGTAGTTGTACTTAGAAGGGAAAAGAGCTTTTCTTTGACAGGACTTGACATATGGTCTGCCAGCCCAATAAAAGCTTCATATAAATGAGCTGTTAAAGTATGATCTTTTATCATGGAGCTAAAGTCATGTCCACTTTCACTTAAATTATTTACAAGGATAAAGAGGTCTTTTAATGTCATAGAGTCTAGTGAAGAATTATGATTAAGGTTATCTTGTAGCTGCATAAGTTCTCTTTCGTTAAATATATATTTTAGTTCTGTTTGGGGCTTGGTCTCCCCAATCTGGCCCTGTCCCTCCCTTAGGATGTTTAGTATTTCTTTATTAAGTTCTAGTAGTTCATCTACCCCGTACCTTGTCTCTGCATTTGTCATATCATCAGATATATCTGTATGCCCAATAAAAGCCTCATATCCAGGAAGTTCACTATCTACATCGTCTGATGTAGAGGTATTAGTATATGGCTGGTTCTTAAATAAGGCGTCACTTATTTTAACAGTAAGTGAGTTTAAATCACTAACTATTTGATAGCTACCTTCTTGGTATGCTGTAAATTGTGCTATGCTACTTTCGTTTATAGGTAGATTATTCTTGTGCATTAAAGTAAGGGTGGTAAGATCTGTATCAGGATAGGTGGAGCTAAGTTTTATTAATGACAAAATCGTGTTCTTATCAAGGGGCATCTTATATTTTAATAGTTCTTCTGCAATGGCTATATTTCTTTCTGAAGCACCTAGACCTGAGGAAAACAGCGCCTTAAATACTAAGTCATTTACAGGAGTATTGGAAGAGGATAAGAGTTTTAATGTAATCTGATCCCCTGTTTTATCTGATACTATAAAACTTGCCATCTGGCCAATAGATAGAGGAAGGTCACCAGACACCCTAGCAGTAAGAACTTGACCACCTGGTTCCAATCTGATTTTAACCTCCTGATATCTAAGATCTATTATTTCGCCACTTATAAGCTTATTTTCATTTATATAAGGGGCAGCAGTTTGTTCATGTCTAGATGATTTTATATGCTGGGCTTTGGATATACTAGACTCATATTCAGTTGCTGCTTTTTGAAGCCTTTGCTGTTTTAATCTGATGCCTTTATTGATTTCCATATAAATTCTCCATTCTTATTTTAACAATTCATTCCTGTATCTTAATGTTGCTTATTAATTTTTATAATGTTACAATATGTCTTTGGTTATTATATCGGTTAAAATCCGACTTTCAATAATTATAATATAAATGTGATTTGAATCATTGATTTAATAAATATAATCTTGTATTATAATTGTCGGTTGGAGTTTGGTTTTATTCTACGATAGGAGGGTGATGGCATGCTTAATCCAGTAAAATTATTGAAGATAAAAAGTGCATGGGAAAGATTTGCGGGTAACCATCCCAAGTTTATAAATTTTATAGGTGCCTTACAAAACAACTACTTGAAAGAAGGAACTATAATTGAGATAAATGTAAGCACAGAAGAAGGAAAAACTATTAGTTCAAATTTGAAGCTAACTAAGGAAGATATTGAATTATTTAACAATATAAGTCAGATGTCACGGGAATAAATGGTTAATTAGTGATTATGTCTATTATTTTGAAATATAGGTTATGATAACTATTATCATTTACCATTGACAAAGAAAAATTATTTATTTATGATAAATCAGTAAGATAACATACCATATGATTCCTGTAAGATAAGGAGGAAAAAGAATGAAACAAGAATGGAAAGGTTTTAAGCCAGGGAGCTGGATGACAGGTATAGATGTCAGAAGCTTTATCCAACACAATTATACGCCCTATGAAGGGGATGATTCATTTTTAGCAGGTGCTACAGATAGGACCCTTAAGCTTTTTGAACAGGTTAAGGAGCTTATGAAGGTTGAGAATGAAAAAGGAATTGTTGATGCAGAGACATTAAAGCCTTCAACAATAACAACATTTGGCCCTGGATATTTAGATAAAGATAATGAAGTAATTGTAGGTTTTCAGACTGATAAACCTTTAAAAAGAGGTATTATGCCAAATGGTGGTATCCGTGTAGTTAAGAAAGCTTTGGAGTCTTATGGATATAGCCTAGATAAGACCACCGAAGAAATATTCACAGATAATCGAAAGACCCATAATGATGGAGTATTCGATGCCTATACAGATGCCATGAGAAAGGCAAGACATTCAGGAATAATTACTGGACTTCCTGATGCATACGGCAGAGGACGTATTATTGGTGACTACCGTAGAGTTGCTCTTTATGGAGTGGATGCTCTTATTGAGCAGAAGCTACATGAGAAAAAACTTCTCGAGAATCCTACCCTTGGTTCACCTGATATACGTCAGCGTGAGGAATTATCTGAACAGATAAAAGCATTAAAACAACTTAAGGAAATGGCAGCATCATACGGCTATGATATAAGTGTACCAGCAAAGAACTCCTTTGAGGCTACACAGTGGACTTATTTTGCATATCTTGGAGCTATAAAGGAACAAGATGGTGCAGCAATGAGTTTAGGTCGTGTAACTACCTTCCTTGATGTATATTATGAAAGAGATTTGAATAATGGCCTAATAACTGAGCAAGAAGTTCAAGAGTTAATGGATCAGTTTGTTATGAAGTTACGTATGGTTAGATTCCTTCGTACACCTGAGTATAATGATCTTTTCTCAGGGGATCCTACATGGGTATCCGAAGCTATCGGTGGTATGGGTCTTGACGGAAGAACTCTAGTTACAAAGAGTAGTTTCAGAATATTACACACCTTATATAATCTTGGACCTGCACCAGAGCCAAACCTTACTGTACTTTGGTCTGTATCATTACCAGAGAACTTTAAGAAATTCTGTAGTAAGGTTTCTATTGATACCAGTTCCATCCAGTATGAGAACGATGATTTGATGAGAGATTACTGGGGCGATGATTATGGTATTGCTTGCTGTGTATCAGCAATGAGAATAGGTAAGCAGATGCAATTCTTTGGAGCTCGTGCAAACCTTGCTAAGGCATTACTATATACTATTAATGGTGGTAAGGATGAGATATCAGGAGAACAGATTGGACCTATGTTCGCACCTATTACAGGGGAATATCTTGACTATGACGAAGTTATAGCAAAGTTTGATCAG
Source organism: Clostridiales bacterium (assembly GCA_012520635.1). Taxonomy (GTDB): domain Bacteria; phylum Bacillota; class Clostridia; order Lachnospirales; family Lachnospiraceae; genus Mobilitalea. The sequence continues at coordinate 24,000 of JAAYNY010000009.1, forward strand.
ACTCTAGATTGGCTATCAGAACTATATATTAATACATTAAATGTAATTCACTACATGCATGATAAATATAACTACGAAAGATTACAGATGGCACTTCATGACATGGAAGTTATGCGTACTGAAGCTTGTGGTATTGCAGGACTGTCTGTAGTTGCTGACTCATTATCTGCAATTAAACATGCTAAAGTTAAAGTAGTACGTAATGAAGAAGGTCTTGCTACGGATTATGAGATAGAAGGAGATTATCCTGCTTATGGTAATAATGATGACCGTGTTGACCAAATTGCTATAGATTTAGTAGAACGCTTTATGAATAAGTTACGTAAAGTAAAGACTTATCGTGGAGCAGTTCAAACCTTATCTGTCTTAACTATAACATCTAATGTTGTCTATGGTAAGAAGACAGGAAGTACTCCAGATGGAAGAAAAGCAGGAGAGCCATTTGCTCCTGGAGCAAACCCTATGCATGGCAGGGATAAGAATGGTGCAATAGCTTCAATGGCATCTGTAGCCAAATTACCTTATCAGCATGCAGAGGATGGAATTTCCTATACTTTCTCAATCGTACCTAAGGCACTAGGTAAGGATATGAATGATAGAGTAGATAATCTTGTTGGATTATTAGATGGATATTTTGAAAATAATGGCCATCATGTTAACGTTAATGTATTTGACCGTGAGACATTAATTGATGCTATGGATCATCCTGAGAAATACCCTCAACTTACTATTCGTGTATCTGGATATGCCGTTAACTTTATTAAACTTAACAGAGAGCAACAGCTTGATGTTATTAATCGTACATTCCATAAGAGATAGGACTGTATATAGAAAGAAGGATGGCTTATGAATAAATTAGGACGAATTCATTCCTTAGAAAGTTTTGGCACCCTAGACGGGCCGGGGATACGCTTTGTAGTATTTATGCAGGGATGTCCTTTGCGTTGCCAGTTTTGCCATAATCCTGATACATGGGATGTAAATTTAGGTGAAGAATACACACCTGATAAATTAATGGAAGAAATCCTTAAATATAAAGCCTATATGAATTATTCTAAAGGAGGCGTCACCTTTACTGGTGGCGAGCCTCTACTTCAAGCAGAGTTTATACTTGAAGTAAGTAAGATGTGTAAAGAAAATGGAATTTCCCTTGCAATCGATACATCAGGATTTATCTTTAATGATACTGTAAAGGAACTTCTGGAATATATCGATTTGGTTCTTCTTGATATTAAGAACTATGATCCTATAGTTTATAAAAATGTAACAGGGGTCTCATTAAGCCCTACACTAAAATTCTTAGATTATCTAAGGGAGAAGAATATAGATACTTGGGTACGCTATATTGTAGTACCTGAACTTACAGACAACCTTGATAATGTAAAGAAATTATCAGCTCACCTTGATGGATACCCTAACGTTAAAAAAATTGAGTTACTTCCATTTCACAAGATGGGTGAATACAAGTGGGAAGAGCTGGGACTGGAATATAAGTTACATGATACAAAGGAACCTAGTAAGGAACTTATGGAAGAAGTAATTGAGATATTTGAAAGCAATGGGAAAGTAGTTTCTACCAATCAATAGTAGTAATCAATAAGATTATAAAGTATTATATAGATTTGGATGTATGGTTTTCATATTTTAAAAGCCATACATCCGATTTTTATTACATAAGCTTTTTGCTTTGATTTTGTCTTCCTTATTTCCTGCTTTTTTAATCTTATATCTTATGATATTATAATAAGCACATATAGGTATGATTATGGAGGCTACATATGAATATATATTTAATCCGCCATGGGCAGACTGACTGGAACTTACAGGGGAAGCTTCAGGGCAGGGAAGATATAGAACTTAATGATGCAGGAAGAAAGCAGGCAGAAAAGTCGGCACTGGCATTAAAGGATACAGGGGTTAAGTTTATTTTAACTAGCCCACTTATTCGTGCTGTGGAGACTGCTAGGATTATATCAAAAGCCATTGAAGGATCAGAAGTTATTATAGAAGAAGATTTAATAGAGCGGGATTTTGGAGTCTTATCCGGTATGACATATGATAGAAAAAAGTATTTTGATACATTTGGCAAGGGGGAGGAGTCTATGGAGCCCTTTGACAAACTTAGCAAAAGGCTTATGGATTGTATTCTTAAAAATGTCAATAAGTATAAGGGGCAAGATATAATTATGGTATCCCATGGGGCAGCAATTAATGCTGTGCTTTCTGTATTATCTGGGGGTGATGAAGGCTCAGGTAAGACTAGACTAAAAAATGCTTGTATAAATGTTCTTTCATATAAGGAAGATAAGCTTAATATAGATCACATTAATTTGTCACCAGAAGAATTTGCCCAGATAAGACCAACTGACCTAGGAATAACTGGCAAGACTAGTGAAGTAGATAAGGAAGATAGAGTAGATAAAGAAGATAAATACCTTGTTTCAGTTGACATAGGAACAACAACTCTAGGGTTTAATTTGATTTCTTTATCAGAAGATAGTATTGTAGCTAGCTATACTTGTTTAAATCCTCAAAGGTCATATGGGGCTGATGTAATATCCAGGATAAAGGCTTCCAATGAAGGAAAGCAAGATATATTAAGGGAGATTATTCGTGATGAAATACTTAGGGGGCTATTACATCTAATTAATGAGCAAGATACATATTTAAAAAGTATAAAGGGGGTTGTAATATCTGGTAACACCACAATGATCCATCTTTTTATGGGGTATTCATGTCAGGGTCTAGGAATCTATCCTTATACCCCATTTGATCTTGACACAATTAGGATAACAACGGATAAAGTATTTGATATTGAAGAAAAGATACCAATTACCATCCTTCCAGGTATTTCTGCTTTTGTAGGAGGAGATATTGTGGCAGGGCTTTTGGCCTGCGGCTTTGACAAAACAGAGGATATATGTCTGTTTATAGATTTGGGAACTAACGGAGAAATGGCCATAGGTAATAAAGATAAGATTTTGGTAAGCTCTACGGCAGCAGGACCTGCCTTTGAAGGGATAAATATTTCCTGTGGTCTTGGATGTGTTCCAGGAGCTATTAATCATATCTCTTATGAAGATGGTAATCTAAGTTATGAGACAATAGAGAATGAGAAGCCCCTTGGTCTATGTGGCACAGGACTTATAGAATTAGTATCTGAATTATTGAAAGAGGGCATAATTGATAATACAGGCCTTTTTATAGATCCTTATTTTGAAGAGGGTTTTTCCTTAGCTGGTTTTACTTTTATTCAGAAGGACATAAGGCAACTTCAGATGGCCAAAGCTGCAATTAGAGCAGGAGCTGAGATATTAGTTAACAAGTATGGTAGTTCATTTGACCAGCTTGATAGGGTATATATAGCAGGAAGTTTTGGTTATCATTTGGATGTTAAGAAGGCTATAAGGATTGGCTTACTTCCTGAAGCTATTTTGGAAAAGACTCAGGGAGTTGGTAATACATCATTGTCTGGTGCAACAGATCTGGTCTTGGACTTGGACCAACTTAAGAGAGCTGAACATATAATAAGGAGTTCAAAAGAAATACATTTGTCAAATGAGAATGATTTTAGTGATTTATACATCCAACATATGATGTTTTAAGATTAAATGCTTATAATATACTTACTTATAGGAGGTTGATATAGATGAGGATTGGAACAGGTTATGATGTCCACCGATTTGCAGAGAATAGAGACTTAATAATTGGGGGAGTAAAAGTCCCATATGATAAGGGATTGCTTGGACATTCCGATGCGGATGTGCTAGTTCATGCGGTTATGGATTCCCTACTTGGAGCAGCGGCTCTTGGAGATATAGGAAGGCACTTTCCTGATACAGATGATGCTTATAAAGGAGTGTCTAGCATAGAACTTTTAAAAAAAGTAAAGCAGCTTTTAGAGGATAAGTTATATATAATCGAGAACATTGATGCCACCATTATTGCACAAAAGCCCAAGCTTTCTCCTTATCTAGGTCAGATGGTCAAGAATATTGCAGATGCTTTAGCCATTGAAGAGGATCAAGTTAATGTAAAAGCTACCACAGAGGAAGGCCTTGGTTTTACAGGGCAAGAGCTTGGAATAGCTGTAAATGCTGTGTCTCTTATAGAAAACATGATGAATTATCAAGTGGATGTTACTCCTATGGATAATAAAAGGGACTGCAGTAACTGTAATGGATGTTCAAGGTAAAACAAAGAAATCTAAAGTGGTTGACAAAATATTAATTAATGCATAAAATGAAGGAAGATATGAGTATAATATATAAAAGCTATGAACGGAAAAGTAACTTATGGTACCTTAGCAGAGATGGAGTGTCATCGGCTGAAAGCATTCCTTATGTGTTCTATAGGTGAAGTGCATCCGGGAGCTGATTTGGTGAGGGTTAACTTAGCTAAATCCGGTAAAAGCCGTTATCTGAACATGAGGTATGTCAATAGTTACATAGGACGTACGATTAGAGTGGAACCGCGCAGTAGCCGCCTCTATATATGGAGGCGGTTTTTTGATGAAAAGTTATAATATATAATTTATTGGAGGTGTTTTAAGTGGGATTAATTAAATATATAAAAGAAGAAATGCGTATTATAAAGGAAAGGGATCCAGCTATAAAGTCATCAATGGAAATCTTTCTTTATCCTAGTTTTAGGGCTATCATACGTTACCGATTGGCTCATAAGCTTTACAAAAGAAAACATTATTTTCTTGCCAGATGGTTATCTCAAAGGACAGTAAGAAAAACTGGAATAGAGATACATCCTGGTGCTACTATAGGAAAGGGTTTGTTTATTGACCATGGACAGGGAGTAGTAATAGGAGAAACTGCTATAATTGGTGATAATGTTACCCTTTATCAAGGAGTTACTTTGGGGGGGACTGGAAAAGAAAGTGGAAAAAGACATCCAACCATAGGTAATAATGTAATGATTAGTGCAGGAGCTAAGGTCTTAGGCTCATTTCATATTGGAGAGAACTCTAAGATTGGAGCAGGTTCTGTAGTCTTATCTGAGGTTCCTCCTAATTCGACAGTAGTTGGTGTTCCTGGCAGGGTGGTAAAACGTGATAATGTAAAGCTGCCTAGAGAAGATTTGGATCAAGTTCATTTGCCAGATCCTTACCAGAAAGATGTTAATCACCTAAGAGAGGAAAATGATTGCTTAAAGGGTGATATCAAGAATATATGTGACAGATTTGACAGGTTAGAGAAGATGATAGAAGAAGTTAAGAAGGAATTGAAAGGCCAAGATTAGTTGGTGATAATCTTATTATTAGGAGGAGTTTTATGAAGATATACAATACACTAACACAACAAAAAGATAAGTTTGTTCCTATTGAGGATAAGAAGGTTAAAATCTATGTCTGCGGACCCACTGTATACAATTATATTCATATTGGTAATGCAAGGCCTGCAATATTTTTTGATACAGTAAGAAGATATTTTGAATATAAGGGTTATGATGTTAACTATGTACTAAACTTCACAGATGTGGATGATAAAATAATAAATAAAGCTTTGGAAGAAGGTGTGGATCCTAAAGAAATATCAGAAAGATATATCCTTGAGTATAAGAAGGATATGGAGTCTCTTAATGTCTTGGAGGCCACTTATCATCCAAAAGCAACAGAAGAAATTGATGGTATGATAGAGCTGATTCAGGCCTTAATAGAGAAAGGCCACGCATATGAAAAGAATGGAACAGTTTATTATAGAACAAGAAGTTTTAATGACTATGGAAAACTATCAAAAAAGAAAATAGACGACCTAGAAGCAGGGTCAAGAATAGCTATAGCTGAAGAAAAAGATGATCCCTTGGATTTCGTACTTTGGAAGCCCAAGAAAGAAGGGGAACCATACTGGACTTCACCTTGGGGTGATGGACGTCCCGGATGGCATATTGAATGTTCTGTAATGAGTTGTAAGTATCTTGGAGAGCAGATTGACATACATGGAGGTGGTGAGGATTTAATATTCCCCCATCATGAAAATGAAATTGCTCAAAGTGAGGCTGCAAGCGGAAAGTCCTTTGCTAATTATTGGATGCACAATGCATTTATAAATATTGATAATAAAAAGATGTCCAAATCAAAGGGAAATTTCTTCACAGTAAGAGATATTCTAAAGGAATACAAAGGACAGGTTGTAAGGTTCTTTATGCTTAACGCTCATTATAGAAGTCCCTTGAATTTTAGCAGAGATTTAGTGGAGTCAGCAGAGAATTCACTAGAAAGAATATTGACTTCTGTAGATACATTAGAACATCTTCTTAAAAGTAATAGCTTGAAGGAAGATGACTATTCCAGTCAGGAGAAAGAAGTACTTAAGGAAGCCTATGCACTAAGAGAAAAGTTTGAAGCAGCCATGGAGGATGATTTTAATACAGCTGATGCAATAGCAGCTATATTTGAGTTAGTAAGACTGGCAAATGTAAATTGTAAGGGACAAAGTAGCAAGAAATTTGTAGAGGATATGAAGAAAGAGATAATAGCCCTATGTGACATACTTGGTATAGAAACTAAGATAGAAGAAGAAATTCTTCCTGATGAGATAGAGAAATTAATAGAGGAAAGAAATCTTGCCAGAAAGAACAAAGACTTTGCAAAGGCAGATGAAATTCGAGATAGTTTGCTGGATAAGGGAATAGTCCTAGAAGATACAAGAGAAGGGGTAAAATGGAAAAGAAAATAATAGATGATAGTAATTTAATACCTATGTCTACTTATATTAGACAGACTTGGAATCTTCCGGATACTGATATCAAATCCTATTCTGGCTTAACCTTAGCTTATATTGGGGATGCCATATATGAACTTATTATAAGAACCTATATAGTGGAACAGGGAAATGCCCCTGTAAATAAACTTCATAAGCAGGTTGTAAAACTAGTTAAGGCAACTGCACAAGCCGAACTTTATCATAATATAAAGGACAAGCTGACTGAGGAAGAAGCAGCTATATATAAAAGGGGAAGGAATGCAAAATCCTTTACCTCTGCCAAGAATGCAGATATAGTAGAGTACCGTACAGCTACTGGACTGGAAGCACTGATTGGATATCTATATCTAACTGGACAGATAAAACGTATTCTAGAACTAATTCATCCCCTTCTAGTAGATATTGGTAGATAAGCAAATACAAACACTTGGTAAGTTTTTCTTAAGCATTTTGCCATTTTTTTGACTTATAAATTTGCTAAATTATACCCAGGATGTGAAACGCTGGCAAAGTAGACAATATTTGAAGAACAAAACTCCAAAAAGTTCTTCATAGTAAGGAGGAAGAATGATAATAAGGAAATCAAAGTATAGAATATTATCAATTTTTACAGTAACAGTTATTGCACTTGGTCTATTTATAGGACTAGGTAATAATAAGATTAGTAGTGCAAATGCTGCTAAGAATAATACGGAAACAGTTGATCTTAGGATACTTGGAACCACAGACCTACATGGGCAGCTTAATAGCGTCGATTATGAGCAGGGAGTGGATTATAATAACGGTGGTCTTGCAAGAGTATTTGATTTAATAAAGAATGCAAGAGCAGAGCTTCCGGAGGGAAACACCTTTACTTTGGATGCAGGAGATGTATTATTTGATTATACAACGGAGTACATCTTTTCAACCAACCAAACTGCTATACAACCTATATACAAAGCCATGAAAGAGGTTGGTTATGATGCTATAACATTAGGTAATCATGAATTTGATTATGGATATGATTATGTCCTTAGGCAGTTAGATGGCTCAGGACTTCGCGATATTACAATAGTATCAAATGTTACTGATGCTAGAACTGGAGAGCATCCCTTCCTTGAGAACATGCTAATTACCAGAACTGTCAAGAGTAGATCAGGTAAAGAAGTCCAGGTGAAAGTAGGTATTATAGGTCATACAATTCCTACACTTACAGGTAAGACCCATAGCTATGCTGGCTTACTAGTTGGTGAAGACATAGTTGAAAATGCAAAGAAACAGGCGGCCAAATTAAAAGAAGAGGGTGCAGATATAATAATTGCCCTTTCCCATACAGGAATAGGGCCTGAGAACCCTGAGCCTAATTTTAAGAATGTAGCTTATGCTCTTACACTGATACCAGAAATTGATGTGGTAGTAGCTGGCCATGAACACAACTTATTTCCAACAAAAGATATGACTTCTCCTTATTATAAGCTTCCTAATGTTAACAAGGAAACTTATCTTATGAACGGTAAAAATGTAATTATGGCTGGTGACCGTGGAGTAGCTGTTGGAGTAGTTGATTTAGTGCTTGAAGTTAATGGAGATAGGGTAAGGATTTCAGATCGTAAGTCAGAACTTAGGATGATAACAGACAAGACCACTAAGGAAGATAAGACCATAGCTGGCATGTTTGGTCAGTGGGAAGATGAACTTTTAAGTTATGCTTCTGAGGTTATAGCGGAATTAGAGGATGGTACCCTACTACAAAACTATTATGGAATGTTAGCAGATACTGCAGCAATTCAACTGCTTAATGATTCAAAGATTCAATATACCTTAAATAATATTAAAAAAGATAAAAAATATATGGATTATCCAGTTATTGCTGCATCAACCTATGAGAGCTTTGGAGTAAAATCCATATATGATTTTGTAAATATTCAAGATAAGATTACAGAGGCTGATCTAACTACCCTGCAAAATTATAATAGCTATATTTATGTATACACCATAACAGGTGCACAACTTAAAGAATGGCTAGAATGGTCAGCAAGTGCATATGAAATAACCAACAGAGATACACAATGGAAGAATGGCACAATGTCTTCATTAATGAAAGAGACAGGACTAAAATCTCTAATTAGTGAGGAATGGTTAAATGACTGGAGTAACTTTTATATATTTGATGGAATTAGTTATGAAATTGACCCATCAACATTTCCAAGATATGATTTTTCAGGTAACATTATAAGTACTTATAATAGGGTTTCTAATATCACTTATCAAGGTAAAGAAGTTACAGATGATATGGAGTTTTTGATTGCTACAAATAAGATTACCAAGCCTACCCAAGCCAATAGTGGGGTTGAGAATCAAGTAGTACTTAAAGGATTTGTAAGAAGTCAATCAATCTTAGGAAAATATATAAAGCAACTTTCAGTAAGTGGCAGTATAATGCCTCAGGTAGATTATAACTGGAAGCTTAAGCTGCCTAAGGATTATCAGTTTATTGTAAAGGTACCATATCATGCAGAAGGATTATTTGAAGAGACACCATGGTATGTGAAGGAGTTGACACAAAAAGATCAATATAAATACTATATAGCATCTTATCCTTTAAGTAATAGGGATACGACTCCCCCTCACATGGTCATTGCTCCTCTTGTAACAAACCCAACTGCAAGCTCTTTTGAAATAGCAGTACAAGCGGTGGATGATTCTGAGATTAAGAATCTTAAGTTTGCTAACGAAGTCCATGATCCATCAAGTAATATATGGGCTGTATCAAGAGATATACCAAGTAAAGGAGTAACAGTATCAAAAAATGGCGTATATTCAGTACTTGCTGAAGATATCCATGGAAATAAAACTGTAACAAAATTAGTTATTGAGAATTTTAACGATAACCTATTACCAACCCCTGTATTTGAATACTACACCAACAGAAAATCTAATTTAAAGGGAGTAGGAGAACCAAATACTACCTTGGTTATAGAAACACCAACCGATGTATATGAAACAAAAATCGGTTCCAGTGGTAAGTTCTCATATCCCTTACCAGGTCAACAGGCTGAAACTTATATAAATGCATATGTTAAGGATGAAGATAGGGGTCTTGAAAGTGAGCATGTTTCGATTAGGATTAATCGTACAGGGCCAAATCAAGTTCATATTAATCCTATATATAACACTGTCAACTATATAGTAGGTAATGCTTATGACGATATTACATCGGTTGTAGCTATAATAGATGATGTTGCATATGTGTCTGATGATGGTGGCCTAGAATTATTTAAAGCTAATAAAGAGATATATAGTCCTGAATTAAAAATTGTGGAAACTTTAGTTGAAGTTACACCTGAGGGGCAATTTGTACTCTTTTTACCCCCTCAAGAAGCAGGAACATCTATAAAAGTTTATGCAATTGATCATATATCAAGAAACAGTAGGGTAAGAACAATAAAGGTTACTGAAATGGGGCCAAATGCACCGGTTATTCATGATGTAAGTAACATTGAAAAAAGCTTACGAGGATATGTACCTGGAAAGTCAGGAAAGGTTTATAATGTAGAACTTAAAATCGGTGACAGAACATATTCAGTGGCTACTGATAAAGAAGGTAACTTTATATTCGATCTAAATGAACAGCTTTATGCAGGTCAGGAGTTGGTAGTTGTGGCTCATGATATAAAGAATCAGAAAGAGAGAAGCAGTATTCCTGTACCTGTTATTGTAAGGGATATTGAAAGTTATCTAAGGCCTAATTCATCAACCCTGACTATGAATCGTATAACAGATAAATCAAATCTAATATCTGGTTATTATTATTCAGGTGGAAATGTATATATAGCCATAGCAAATGGTAAAGGCAAAGATTTCAAAAACAATCTTTATCAAGTTTCCACCAATGACTTAAGTAGATATGAATACCGTCTGACTAATGGCTTGGAGATTGGAAGCAAGGTATATGCGATGGTAAGGTTTGAGAATGGTAGAATACTTATGGCTCAGTCCTTTACCGTAACAGCAGGAAGACCTAGTATGCCCATATTATTAAAAGAGATAAGTAATACTGATAAAGAGGTTAAAGTAGCAGCTACAAAGGATTGCACAGTTTCTCTTATTATTGGTAAGAAGCAATATACATCCAGTGACTACCAATATGATGAACTTACAGACCAATATATCTATACCTTTGCTACAGATAGAGATTTATCAGGTACATTAGTGACTGTAACAGCAACTAATGATTCAGGAACTAGTGATCCCTTAATTACACATTTGATTAAGCTTTCACCTGATTCGCCTAAGGTAAATCCTATAAAAGAAAAAGATACTTCAATTACAGGAACTATAGAACTTCTTGACTATAAGCCTGAAGAAGAAGTAGAAGATAGTGAAAGCCTACCTAAGGAATTTGAAAAGGCTCCTTCCAATGTTGCAAAAACCCAAACCAGGGTAAATGCTCAGATAGATAAAAAAACATTCCAAGGAACAATTGATAATGAGGGTAATTTTACCATCAATATTCCTAAACAGTCAGAGGGAACCAGTATAAGGATTTGGGGAACAAATAAGGCTGGAAGAGGACCTTTAATAAAGGTTAAAGTAACTAAATAGTCATTTTAAAATTATATTGGGACCTGTAGGTATATCATAGTTATACCTATGGGTTCCTTTTGCATATCATTAAGAAACTGTAAGAAGTAAAGTGTTCATTATAGATATCTATGATATAATGGGATTATTAACATAGGATAGAAGGACGTGAATGCCATGGAAATCTGGGATATATACGACAAATGTTTTATTAAGACCGGAAGAGTCCACCAGCGGGGAACACCTTTAGCTGAGGGAGATTATCATCTTGTAGTTCATGTGTACCCTATTAACAGTAAGGGGCAGATTCTTATTCAAAAAAGAACAGATACACTAAGTTGGAGGCCGGGGTATTGGGCTGCTACTGGTGGTTCTGCTATTGCAGGAGACGATGCTTGGGCTACCTGTCAGAAGGAGTTATGGGAGGAGGTGGGAATTAAGGCCACTAGAGAGAACTCTAGCCTTGCAATGATGTATAAAAGGCATAATAGCTTCTGTGCAGTTTGGCTGGTAAGAACCGACGTGAGTATAGATGAGCTTAGGCTACAACCAGCAGAGGTGGTAGAAGCAAAGTGGCTAACCCCTAGTGAAATAAAAAATATGGGGGAGAAGGGAACCATGGTGGAATACTTTTATATGGATTATTTGTTTCAGGCGATAGAAGAGGAGTTTGGAACCATATGAGAGTCCAATTCGTCAAATAAATAATACTAAGGATATTAATATTCTAGTTTATATAAGGGGAGGAATATTATGAAGAGAAGATGGAAGCTAATAGTAGTAGCTGTAATGACCTTGTCTGCATTTGTACTAACAGCCTGTAGCAAATCTGATAACGGGGCTAAGATGATGGATACAGTTAGTAAGTCAGAGGTGACAAGTAGTTATGATATGGATGATGGAGTTGCTGGTGAAGAAATGATGTTAACAAGTACTTCGTCATTTACTGCCACAAGTTCAAATGAAACCCCCATGGATAAGATAATAACAAATGTTAACTTAGATGTGGAAACTAAGGAATTTGATGCTTTGATTGAGACTATCAAGGATGAAATTAGTCGACTGGGTGGATATGATGAAAGAACTGAAGTAAGAGGTAATAGATATAATAGTAGAGGCAATAGGCATGCTTATATTGTGGCTAGGATACCTAAGGATAGGCTTGATGATTTTGTTAATCTAGTTAATGATAATGCTAACGTTATAAACGAGACATCTTCTAAAGAAAATGTGACTTTAAAGTATGTAGATACTGAAAGTCGTAAGAAGTCCCTAGAAATCGAGCAGGAAAGACTGTTTTCTTTTCTAGAAAAGACAGAAACCTTAGAGGATATCATTACCTTAGAAAGCCGTCTAAGTTCCATAAGATATGAGCTTCAAATGTATGAAACTGAGTTAAGAACTATGGATAACAAAGTTGACTACAGTACAGTCACCATGTCCATTAATGAAGTAGAAAGAATTACCCCTACGTTGGAGAAGGAAACCGTATTTACAAGGATTAAGGATGGCTTTGGTAATACTATCTATAATATCAGTGAAGGGGCTAAGAACTTTTTTGTATGGTTTGTAGTAAACCTACCTTATCTAATCATATGGGCAGTTATAATAATTGTAGGGATAAAAATATTTAAAGTAATTAAAAGAAAGAGCATTAAAAAGGATCTTGCTTCAAAAGCTCAAGATCTTCTTATAGAAAGTGACCAAGTAGATGAAACTACCAATAAGGTGAAATCAGAAAAATAGACATATGGAATAGATTATTCTACAAAAAATATTAAGAGGAAGATAGGATAAGGTCGATTCTCCCCAACCGATTACTCTGGAAAAATATGTAAACCTATGCTAGGATTGTAAGGTAACATATATAAGAGAATAAGGTTGGGGAGATATTTTTATGGGGCGAGTTCCAATAATATTATTTATGATAATTATGATATCTATACCAAAGATAAGTATTTCTATAAAAGATACAAGTAAGGATACTATAGAAACTAGACTTTCACCTATGGAAGCACTTGATCTAGTGAAAGAAAAATACGCTAGTAACTTTATTAAAAGCAACATACAGGAGGATCAGGAGAATTACTTCTATAAGCTGGAGATGGTAGATTATTATTTGGTTTATGAGGATACAGATAACAC
>JAAYNY010000078.1 GCA_012520635.1 Clostridiales bacterium
TACTATATTACTTGAATCCAATGAGATTCTAGAGCCTGTTTATGCAAGGTATTGCTGGACTAATTATGGTGATGTGAGCATATTTGGAGCTAATGGAATACCACTGGCACCATTTAGAACTAGCTATGATGGCTAATGGAATTATCATCATATAGCTAATTGGTCTGGGGAATGTTTAAAATTATAATGATAAGATTAAAGTGGGAAGATAAGTTCTTCCCACTTTTTTGACTTTAAATTAATAGAATTTTATAAAAATTTTATAAAAATTTTATATTTTGCCTAAATGTTAAGTGATTGTACATATATTCATGAATGTTTATATTATACATAATGACCAATAAAACTGTAGTAAATAGATTTCTTGTTATCAAAAAGGCTAAACATAAAGTCCTATAAAAAATTAAAATATAAAACTTGCATAATGCAACAAATTATGTTAAAATACTACTGTAAATATTTACCGTTGCATTTTACTATAGTAAAAAAGGAAGTTTTGCTTCGAGGGGTGGCTAGGCTTTCTTTATAGTAAAATCACGAAGATACCAAAGTTATGTTTTATAACGTTATTGTTGATTGGTAGTAATCCAATCTGAAAGGAGGAAAATTATGAAGCAAAAAAGAGTTAAGATGTTTTTATCAGTGTTAATGATTATGACGATGTTATTACCTGCTATGAGTGTACAAGCTGCGACCACAATTACTAATAATCAGACTGGTAATCATGATGGATATGATTATGAGTTATGGAAAGATTCTGGAAATACAAGTATGACACTTAATAGTGGAGGTACATTTAGTTGTTCCTGGAATAACATCAATAATGCCTTATTCCGTAAAGGTAAAAAGTTTAATGAGACTCAAACACATCAGCAACTTGGCAATATTTCAGTTGACTATGGCGTTAATTACCAACCAAATGGTAACTCTTACCTATGTATATATGGTTGGACTTCAGACCCTCTTGTAGAATTCTACATAGTTGATAGCTGGGGTAGCTGGCGTCCTCCTGGGGCATCTTCAAAGGGAACTATAACAGTTGATGGTGGTACATATGATATTTATCAAACCACTAGAGTAAATCAACCTTCCATCAAAGGTACCGCCACTTTCGAACAGTATTGGAGTGTTCGTACATCAAAACGTACAAGTGGAACCATTTCCGTTAGCCAGCATTTTAATGCATGGGAGAATAGAGGAATGAGACTTGGTAAAATGTATGAAGTAGCACTTACTGTAGAAGGATGGCAAAGTAGTGGTACTGCTGATGTATATAGTCATTCATTAAATGTCGGTGGTAGTTATAACCCTAACCCTGATCCAAATCCTACACCTCCTCCTACAGGCGGTGGAGATGGAGATAGAAAAGAATGTGAGAGCATGACCGTTAGTGGACCATACGCAGGAAATATTAACAATCCATTCAATGGAGTTGCCTTGTATGCCAATAATGATAAGGTCTCATATACTCAATACTTTTCTAGTGGAACCCATAGTTTCTCCCTTCGTGGATGCTCTAATAACTCCAATATGGCTAGAGTTGATCTGAGGATTGGAGGGGAATATAAAGGTACCTTCTACTATGGTGGAAGTTACCCTGCTGTATATACAATTAATAATGTAAACCACGGTACCGGCAATCAGACAATAGAACTTATTGTTACAGCAGATGACGGACAATGGGATGCTTTCATTGATTATTTGGAAATCAAATAATTAAAAAGTATATAATTGATAGTAAATAAAGTAGATACTTTTGTGTTTTTATAGCTAAGTTGTACAAGGAGCTGTTGTAAGACAGCTCCTTGTTGCGTTGTATAGTGTAAAAATATTTATAATAATTTCTGTATTATTTCCTCTATGTCCTTCAAGTTTTTAGTAGGTTCAAAACGTTCTATGACATTTCCCTTTCTATCAATTAGAAACTTTGTAAAATTCCATTTGATGTCTGAAGTATTTTTGTAGTTTGGGTCTTCACTAGCTGCTATTTTCTCGATTGTAGCAGCCAAAGGATGTTCCTTATCAAATCCTTCGAATCCTTTATTGTCTTTTAAAAACTTATATAGAGGATGGGTATTTTCGCCGTTTACTTCTATCTTGGAATGTATGGGATAGGTAACTCCATAGTTAAGTTGGCAAAAACTTTGAATTTCATCAATAGTTCCAGGGGCTTGGTTTTTAAATTGATTACAAGGAAAGTCAAGTATAATAAAACCTTGTTCAAAATATTTATCATATAGCTTCTGAAGTTCCTCATATTGTGGTGTGAATCCACACTTTGTAGCTGAGTTAATGATTAGCAGAACATTTCCCTCATATTTTCCTAAGTTGATTTCATTGCCATTTTTATCGTTTACATTAAAATTATATATTGTCATAATAATCCTCCATTCTTTACTAAACAGTTCGACTTGCTCAATTAAATTGTACACAATGTATTTGCGTATGTCAAGCTTTTTTTAAATTATCTTAATAAAAAACACCCTGCTAAGGCAGGGTGAGATGCTATACTAAATAATATTTAATCCTGTGCTTCTTCTATTTCATTTGCTTCTTTATCATCTGTAATAATGATATGAACCTTATCAATTCTATTCTTATCTATAGAAGCAACTGTAAATTTAACGTTTTTTTCTATGACTTCTTCACCTTCTTCAGGAATATGATCCAGTATATAGATTATGTGTCCTGCAATTGAATCATAATCATCTGATTCAATATTTAACCCAAGGGATTCATTTATGTCATCTAATTTGGTATTACCATCAACAATGTACTCGAATTCTGATACAGATTGTATGCAGTCTTCCTCATCATAATCATATTCATCACGGATCTCACCAACAATCTCTTCTAGAATATCTTCTATTGTCAATAAGCCTACAGTAGCACCGTACTCATCTAAAACAATTGCTAAAGCAATGGAATCATTTCTCATTTCAATAAAAAGTTCGGATGTTTTTTTGAACTCATAAGTAAAATAAGGCTCTCTCATAATATCAGTGAGGTTAAAATCTTCCTTTTTACCATTATAAAAAAAGACATCCTTGAGGTTTACAATACCTATTACATTGTCCCTACTCTCTGAATATACGGGAAGTCTTGTGTATTTATCTATAGAGAACTCTTGTACTAATTCATCGTAAGTAAGATCAACGCTTGCAAAGGACATATCAATTCTTGGTACCATGATGTCCTTGGCCAAAGATTCTCCAAAATCAACTACATTTGTTATCATTCTACGTTCTTCGCTTTCAAGAACGCCCTCCTCTTGGCTGACCTCTAAAATTGTTCTGAGTTCACTTTCGGTCATAGTTGTGGGTTTTTCATTTGGATCTATTCTAAAAATCAGCATAAGGCCGTTGCATATTTTGTTAACAATAAAAATAACAGGAGTTAATAGTTTTGTTACTAGTAGAACAGGGCCTGATAATAGAAGTGCAACTTTTTCAGCTCTTACGGTACTAATAGTTTTGGGAGTTATTTCTCCAAATACAAGAATAAGGAGTGTTAAAATTCCGATTACAAGACCTACCCAACTATTACCAAAAATGTCAATTGCGTCAATTGCCATAATAGTTGCTAGAGCAGAAGCAGAAAGTTTAACCACATTATTTCCAATTAACAAGGCACTAAGCATTTTGCTTGGGTCTTCAATTAATTTTAAAGCATTTTTTGCTCCCCTTATGCCTTCATCAGCGAGACTTCGCATTTGAAGTTTGCTTACAGCTGTAAGTGCTGTTTCAGAAGCAGAAAAAAATGCTGATAAAAGTAATAGTATTAATAATATGACCGCTCGCACAGCGTCACTGGAATCCAATTAATCATCTCCTAATAAAAACATATTTAAATTTACATTATATACATAATCATGTTACAGGATTAGGGATTAAAAGTCAATACAATAGCTAGATTTGAAAAATCTATACCATTGCAAAATAATGCTACCTTGATGTAGTATAATCCTATTGTTATTATTGGTTAAATAGTATAACATCAAAAATGTAGCTTTGTAGAAAATAAATAGATTAGAGGAAATAAATGAGAAAGAAATCCCATATATTACTAGCTAGATTTCTTTTAAAAAACATGAATGAAGATAGTCTGAGTGAGCACAAGAAGGCATTTTATTGGGGAAGTATTTTACCTGATTTAAAGCCATCATTTCTTACTAGACGCCATACTATTGAGGATACCTTTGACATTCTGATTAAAGAGATTAAGAGAATTACTGTTAATTATGATGTTAGTAAAGGTATAGGCAAATATTTTGCACGACATCTTGGTATCATAACACACTATTTAGCTGACTATTGCACACTTCCTCATAATTCCATATATACAGGTTCTATGGCGGACCATGTTTTTTATGAAAAGGAAATGAAATTTAGATTAAAAGAATATGTAGAATTAGAAGAGTTGATATCAATGGATGTTACAGGGCATAAACTAAATTCACTTGAAGATATTATTGAGTTCATTGAAAAGACTCATGAAGAATACCTAAGTGCGTTAAGGGCGGTAAAGGAAGATATACGTTACATAATTGAAATTTGCACCAAGGTAGTTCAGGCGATTATTCAATATTTTTATTATTCATTTGAGGAATTAAATATTAGTAAGTCACTACAGTATAGTCGATCATAATTAAATACAACAATAAAAAGAGCTGTTATAGCAGCTCTTTTTTTATGCCATTTATGATAATGTTGGTGTATGTCGAATACGAAGTATATCAGTAATTTCGGCAATATATAAAGTGTGATAATCTCCATTTCTATACCATGTATTTAAGAGATTTTCGTCTATTAAACCGTCTGTGTTAAGAGGTTGCTTAAATAGTTTTTTACATATTAGAACATGGTTAGCTTCATCAAAATATGGAGTATCATTATATCGAATTAAGGTTAACCCTGACTTACTTATCTTATCTTCATCCCGGCCAGATACTGTGCCAAGATAATTAAGGGTTTTACGATGTTCTTTATCAAAAAAGCTTAAGGAAAAGGTATCTTCTCTATCAACAAACTCTTTAGTATAGCGCTGTGGTCTGATAACAATATAGGCCACATTTTTTCCATACATTACTCCAAGTCCTCCCCAAGAGGCTGTCATAGTGTTAACATTTTCTTTATTACCAGCAGTAATAAGCATCCAATCCTTGCCGATTAGCTTGAAGGGGTTTTTACGAAATTGGTCAGCCCTTATGATTTTATATTCATTCATTAACATTCCTCCAATAATTATTCTTAGATTATTTTTTATTATATGATATAAGACTTCAATATGCAAATGCTTATGTTTTGTATTTCACAATCATTTATATATAGCATATATTGTTTAATGAAGCTTATATGGTAAAGGAGTTAAGGACATGATAATTCATGTAGTACAAGAGGGAGAGACCTTAAGCTCGATTGCAGAACAATATGGTATTACACCTGAAAGATTAATTATAGACAATGAACTGCCAAATCCAGATAATTTGGTGGTAGGGCAAAGCATGATTGTAAGAGTACCAACAGTGGAACACACTGTTGTAGAAGGAGACACCCTTTTAGGGGTAGCAGAAGAATACAATGTAACTACGGATGAGATTCTTCGAAATAATCCTTGGGTAGCTGCACAAGATGGGTTAGTGGTGGGGCAAACATTGCTTATTGCTTATGAGGGAGAGTCAGTGTTGGATACAGCACTAATTGTAGGTTATGCTTATCCATTTATTAATCCTATGGTACATCAAAAGACCCTTCCTTTTCTTACTTATCAATCATTATTTACTTATGGTTTTACAGCTCAAGGGGATTTGGTAGCAATTGATGATCAAGAATTAATAGCTAGTGGTTATGACATGGGGGTTCCACCCATAATGGTACTAGCTCCAATGTCCCCTGAGATGAATTTTGATACCCAAATCGCTCATGACATGTTTATTAATGAGGCCGGTCAAGCAAGGCTGATTGATAACATTGTTCTAGAGATGGAGGAAAAGGGGTATATTGGAGTTGACATAGACTTTGAGTATATTCAGCCGGAAGATAAGCAGTTGTTCATTAACTTTATATCAAATGTAAAGAATAGGTTAGAACCTCTTGGGCTACTTACCCTCGTTGCCTTAGCACCAAAGACTTCAGGTGAAATGACAGGGCTTTTATATGAAGCTCATGATTATCCAGCAATAGGAGCTATAGCTGATATAGTCTTACTAATGACATATGAGTGGGGGTATTTATTTGGTCCACCTATGGCTACGTCCCCTCTAAATAATGTTAGGCAAGTATTAGAATATGGGGTATCTGTTATTGATAAAGATAAAATATTAATGGGAATTCCCAACTACGCCTATGACTGGCCATTGCCTTTCGTACAAGGTGAAACCATGGCAGAAGCCTTAAGTAACCAAGAAGCTATTGCTCGTGCTGCTGAGTTTGGAGTGACAATACAATTTGACGAACTAGCACAGGCACCCTTTTACAACTACACAGATGCAGAAGGAATTGCCCATGTGGTTTGGTTTGATGATGCAAGAAGTATGAATGCAAAATTACGCCTAATACCAGAGTTCCAGCTCCGTGGAGCTGGTATATGGCAGATAATGAACTTTTTCCCTGCACTATACATGGTAGCTAATGAGTTATTTACCATAGAAGAAGGGTAATTAGAAAGGGTGCAGAAGCGGTGTCAGCAGAAGCGGTGTAGAAGCGGTGTCAGGCACTGTTCATTGAATGTTCATATTTTTGACACCGGTGCCTGACACCGACCAGGTACCTTTTTATTGAGGATAAAGTAAATATGTGGTATTATTATCATGTATTGGAAGAAAATGATTTATAAATGAAAGGAGAGGTAGGTTACATATCATATAGATAAATGGGTTGAATATGGACCTGCTAGGGGTAAAACCCTAGGACATGCTATTTTTACAAAACAGTAGCTTATATTGCAAGGAGAGTTTTATAATGACGAAACGAATTATTAAAGAAATTTTTAGTTGGGTTATCCTATTTGTTATAGCATTTGTTGTAGCTATATTAATTGATCGATTTGTTATATTTAAGGTGGAGGTGCCCTCCGGTTCTATGGAGAATACCATTATGACAGGAGATAAAGTGGTCACATTTCGTCTATCATATCTATTTAAGGATCCTAAACGGGGTGATATAGTGGTGTTCCCCTTCCCTGATAATGAAGATGTGGATTATATTAAGAGGATAATCGGAGTTCCCGGGGATAAGATTGAAATCATAGGGGGTAGTCTATACATAAATGACCAGCTCTATGAAGAGGATTACTTATATGAACCCATGGATGAAGAAGATTTTGGACCAATAACAGTACCTGAAGAGTCCTATTTTATGATGGGAGATAACAGAAATACATCAAGAGATTCAAGAAGTTGGAAAATTAAATTCGTAGAAGAAAAAAAGATTAAGGGAAAAGCCATATTCAAATATCCGGATTTTACTTGGTTGAATTAAAAAGGGTGTCAGGCACACTTTACATTCTGGTCACAGAATGTTCACATGTACCTGACACCTTATTATTTAAGGTTATATAGCTTTTGGTATTTTTCTTTTAGATAGTTGACATAGTAATCAGCGTTAAATTCTTCTCCGGTAATATCTTTAAGGATTTGATTTGTATTTTTTGTGGCACCGTATTTGTGAATGGCATCCTTTAGATACTCTCGGATAGGAGTAAGATTACCTTCTAGTAAATAATCCTCGAATTGCATTACCTCCATCATCTTAGCATGGATTTGTGAAGCTACTGCTGAGCCTATTGCATAGGAAGGGAAATAACCAAACTCACCATAGGACCAGTGGGTATCCTGAAGTATACCTTGGGAATCAGTTGGAGGAGTAAGTCCCAAATATTCTTCGTACTTTTTATTCCATAACTCTGGAAGTTTATCTACATCAGCTTCACCTGAAAAAATCATTTTTTCAATTTCATAGCGAATTATTATGTGGAGACTGTAGGAGAGCTCGTCTGCTTCAGTTCGAATTAAACTTGGCTCTGCCTTATTAATGCCTTTGATAAAATGTTCTAAGTTAATATCTTTAAGATTATCAGGATAGGTATCTACCAACTTATCATAGATTGGTGTCCAAAAAGCTTCACTTCGTCCTATTATATTCTCAAATAATCTTGACTGGGATTCATGCATTCCCATAGAAGCCCCTGTTCCGACTGGTGTCTGGGTTATGGAATCACTAATATTCATTTCGTAGAGGGCGTGTCCAGTTTCATGAATTACTGAAAACATAGCGCTTTCCAAATTGTCTTCTATAAAACTATTTGTTATACGAACATCATGATTATGAAGTTGTAATGTAAATGGATGAGCACTTTCTCCTAATACGCCTTTATTGAAATCAAAGCCTAGATATCCAGCCAGGTATCTGCAGAAGTCTCTTTGCTTATCAATGTCATAGTTTAAATAATTATAGCTTTTATCAATGGTATCAGATTTTTGAGAAACCTTCTTTAATAGGGGAACAATTTCTTTCTTGATTTTATCAAAGAATATATCTAAATCTTTAATTTTAAAGCATTCCTCAAAATCACCAAGTAGTACTTCATAAGGCTCTTCACCTTTCTTGGCGCGATATCCAGCGAATTTCTTCTTATACTCAATGATCTCTTTCAGATAAGGAGCGAAATATTCATAATTATTATCCTTCTTAGCTTTTGCCCATGCCCGATTTGAGATTGAAGCCAACTCATTAAAGGCTCTATATTCCTCAGGAGGTATACTTTCAAGTTGAACATAGGTCTTATCAAGTTCTTTTACGATGGCTTTTTCATCATCAGTAAGTTGTTCTTGCTCTTTTTCTTCTTTAAGTTTGTTTAAAAGCTTTCTTACATCATCGTTAATAAGAGCTTTCATATATTCGTCTGAAATGATACCTATAACCTTTGATGTATAGTCAGCAGCTTCAAAGGGTGCAATTGTTTGGTCATCCCATTCAAATAAACTTCTTGCCGTTTCAAAAGCCATAATTTTATCAAGATGTACCTGTAATTTTTCAAATGTTTTACTCATATTCATCACCGTATACATTTGTTGTAAATGTATAATTTATCCTTTCATAAATTAAGTAATAAAGAGAAAGTGTATCAATTTTTGCTTATTATATAAAAGTAGCATTTTGAAAATAGTATATCAATATTCCTATAACATATCAAATAAAATCATGAAGTGAATTATATATTAAATGTGGATAAAATAAATTTCTCAATTTATCCAAATTTATCTTGCTCTGATGACAATTCTTAGTTAAAATGAACTTGTATAATATGGTAAAGCTTTTAACTAGAATTATAGATATGTGATTATTATCACATACATAAGATTTGTTTTTACTTATCATTATTTGTGTGGAATAATTTCCATAATTTCGTAGATAATAGAAAAGTAGATTGTCAATTATGAATACATGAACTACTGATTATAATAGGTATTAAGAAAGGATGGTTAAAACATATGAAGAATTTACAAATTGAAAAAGTTATAGGTCGCGAGATAATAGACTCTAGAGGAAATCCTACAGTTGAGGCAGAAGTAACCTTAGCAGATGGAAGCTTAGGAAGAGCAGCAGTGCCTTCAGGTGCTTCTACAGGTGCTTTTGAGGCTGTGGAGCTTAGAGATGGTGATAATTCCAGGTATCTAGGTAAAGGTGTTACTAAGGCAGTTGAAAATATTAATACTATTATTGCATCCACCTTGCAGGGAATGGATGCTAGCAACCAGGCTGCAATAGATAAAGCCATGATTCAGTTAGATGGTACTCCTAATAAGGCTAAACTTGGAGCTAATGCAATACTTGGAGTATCCTTGGCTGTGGCTAAGGCAGTGGCATGCTCCCTAAAGCTTCCCCTATATCGTTATATTGGTGGAGTTAATGCAAAAACACTACCTGTACCAATGATGAATATTATTAATGGTGGCCAACATGCAGATTCCAGTCTTAATATACAGGAGTTTATGATTATGCCTGTTGGAGCAAAAACATTCAGTGAGGCTTTAGAACAAAGTACTACCGTATTCCATACTTTAAGTAAACTACTTAAGAATGATGGATATGTAACAGCTGTTGGAGATGAGGGAGGTTTTGCTCCTAAGTTTAACAGTGATACAGAGGCACTTGACTATATTGTTAAGGCAATTGAGGCAGCAGGATATGTCCCTGGGCAGGATTTCTATATTGCAATTGATGCAGCTGCAACAGAGATGTATGAGGAAGCTAAGAAGGCAGGAAGAGAAGGAGAATATCTCTTCTGGAAATCAGGGGAATATAAGACTGTGGATCAGATGGTTGAATTCTGGGATGAGATTTGCAATAAGTATCCTGTAATATCCTTGGAGGACGGCTTAGATGAAGAAGACTGGGAAGGCTGGAAGAAACTAACTGACCGTATAGGTCATAAGGTTCAGCTTGTTGGTGATGACTTGTTTGTTACAAACACCACAAGAATTCAGAAAGGTCTTGAGGGCGACATATCCAACTCAGTTCTTATAAAGGTAAATCAGATTGGTACACTTACAGAGACATTAGATGCTATAGAGATGGCTAAGAATAATAAATGGACAGCTGTTGTTTCACATCGATCTGGTGAAACAGAAGATGTTACTTTGGCAGATATTGCAGTAGCAACTAATGCTGGTCAGATTAAGACAGGTGCTCCTTCTAGAACTGACCGTGTGGCTAAATACAATCAACTATTAAGAATTGAACAGGAGCTTGGAGCCAACGCAATTTATCCAGGCAAGAACGCCTTTAAGGTGAAGAGATAATAAATAAATGATAGAAAACAGGGATTTGTAGTCAATACAAATCCCTGTCTTTTGTTTATGGTTTATTCTTATTATATCTAATGTTTTATTTTATAGGTTTGGTCAATCTTGCAATGATAGCCCTTTATTAAGTTTCCACTTACTAATGTAAGGTTTTTGTCACAATTAGTGTCCCATTGATAAGGCATATTATCATATAATGAAAAATTTTCATTTGTATGATCATTATATGGTTTCATGGGTTCTGTTTTTTTTCTTGTTGCCATATTTACACCTCGGTATTCTACTAAATGTTCTTAGTTACACCACCATACTGTCCTAGTAAATGTCCCTAACAATACTATATAGTTGTTTTAATAAAAATTCAAGTCTGTTTTTTGCTATTGAATTTCTTTTGTAACTCAACAATAAATATAGGCATTATAGCCAGAAGTATTACTGTAGCCCACTGCCGTAGTGATAGTGGTACCACTTGAAATATCTTAGCTAGTGGCAGGATAGATATTACTGCAACTTGTAAGAAAGCACATATTATAAATGAAATTACTAGTTTAGAGTTTGTAAACACCCCAATTTCAGATAGGGAACGGCTACTTCTCATATTAAATGAGTGAAACAATTGTGATAGACTTAGTACTGCAAAGCACATGGTTCTTCCAACCCAAGGAGTGTAGGAGTTTATTACATTGGTATCGTGATGGATATAAGACTGATACAATCCAGGTGTATCATAATATCTGACACCAATTACAAAGGCAGAAAGAGCAAGTGAGCCTATCAGTATTCCTTCAGTAATAATCTGAAGAGCTAGGCCATCAGCGAACATCCCCTTTTTAGGTGAAATGGGCTTTCTTTGCATTATGTCTTTTGAAACAGGTTCAACCCCCAGTGATATAGCAGGAAGTGAATCAGTAACAAGATTTACCCAAAGTAGTTGAACTGCTACCAGGGGAGTTGGGAGACCAAAAAGTATTGCTACAAATATAGTAAGTATTTCACCTATATTACTTGATAGAAGGAAATGTACAGCTTTTTTAATGTTATCATAGATACCTCTTCCTTCTTGTACAGCAGATACTATAGTTGCAAAGTTGTCATCAGTAAGAATCATATCTGATGCATTCTTAGCAACATCAGTTCCTGTCATACCCATGGCACATCCTATATCGGCTGTTTTTAGGGCAGGGGCATCATTTACCCCATCTCCAGTCATGGCAACAACTTCCCCTTTGTTCTGAAATGCTTTTACAATCCTTACCTTATGTTCTGGAGTTACCCTTGCGAATACACTGAATCTAGAGATGGTTTCATTTAGCCTCTCTGTAGACATCTTAGATAGTTCTTCACCTGTGATAGCCTCTGTTTGATTAGTGAGGATACCTAATTCTGTAGCTATGGCCTTGGCTGTAAGTATATGGTCACCTGTTATCATTACCGGTTTGATGCCGGCTTTTTTGCATGTTCTTACTGCTTCTTTAACCTCATGCCTAGGTGGATCTATCATACCAATAAGTCCGACAAAAGTAAGGTTGTTTTCCAGGGTAGAAGCATCGTTTCTTTGATTGAAGCTGGGAAGACTTTTGTATGCAAGGGCAATTACACGAAGAGCCTTGCCAGTCATAGTGGTGTTAAGGGCATTAAGTTTGTTCCTGTCCCGGGAAGTCATGGGCTGCTTACTACCGTCCTTATATATATGAGAGCAGTGGTCTACTAAATAATCATAAGCTCCTTTTGTAATGCTTCGGTAAGAACCATCACTAGATTTATGTACAGTGGTCATTAGCTTTCTTGTAGAATCAAAGGGTATCTCATAGATTCGCCTATACAATGAGTCTAAATCAGTTTTATCTGCTCCTGAATTATATGCTGCCATAACCAAGGCGTTCTCTGTAGGTTCACCATGGATAATTGGTTGATTTTCTTCTATATGTAATGTGGAATCACTGCAAAGGGCAGCATGGGATAAGAGAAAGAAACCATAGTCGCTCTTCATTTTCTCTTTTCCGTTAATAGAAGATATATCAGTTACGGTCATTACATTCTGGGTAAGGGTTCCGGTTTTATCTGAGCAAATTACAGTTGCACTTCCTAGAGTTTCTACAGCAGGAAGTTTTCGTATAACTGCATTCTTCTTTGCCATTCTTTGTACACCAAGAGAAAGCATGATTGTTACAATGGCAGGAAGTCCTTCAGGAATTGCAGCCACAGCAAGGCTAACAGAAGTCATAAAC
Source organism: Clostridiales bacterium (assembly GCA_012520635.1). Lineage (GTDB taxonomy): Bacteria > Bacillota > Clostridia > Lachnospirales > Lachnospiraceae > Mobilitalea. The sequence goes on from JAAYNY010000078.1 coordinate 13,033, forward strand.
ATTTCAAAGGGTGGAAGATCCTTATATAGGCCTATTAAAAATACTATAAGACATATGGCCAAGGCGGTAATTCCTAGCGTTTTACTGGTTTTAGCAAGTCTTTTTTGTAGGGGAGTAGTAGGGGTATCATCTTGCATAATCATTCTGGCTATGTGCCCTACTTGTGTATTCATACCAATGCCTGTAACTACACCTACACCTTTACCATATATGATTGTACTTGTTGCCATAACCATGTTATGCCTATCTGCTAGATTGGTATCAGGAAGTAGCCTAAGCCCTGCATTCTTTTCAACTGGATGGGATTCTCCTGTTAAGGAAGCTTCTTCTACTCTTAGATTTACCGAATGTACCAACCTACAATCTGCTGGAACAAAACAACCAGTCTCAAGAATAACAATATCTCCAGGAACTAAATCTTCTGATGGTAGTTCTGACACTTTATTGTCCCTTAAAACATGAGCAATTGGGGCAGACAATTTTTTAAGTGCCTCTAGAGCTTTTTCTGCCTTGGTTTCTTGAAGCACCCCAAGAAAAGCATTAAGTATTACAATAGCTAGAATAATTATTGGGTCGATAAAATTAGGCTTGCCATCCATATAGGACACAAGCAGGGAAATTACTGCAGCACATAATAGTATGATTATCATGAAGTCAGCAAATTGTGCAAGGAATTTTTGCAAGAAGTTTTTACCCTTCTTTGCCTCTATAATGTTTTTTCCATATAATTGCTGTCTTTTTTTAATTTCCTCAAGAGACAGACCTGATTTTACATTGGTTTTAAGTTCCCTTAAGGTGTCTTCGATAGATATGCTATGCCAGTGCATACTTCACTCCTTATGTTGTCTAGTCAATCTTCTATAAATTATATGAAACATGTGTGGGATTATGAGGGAAATGCATATCAATAAAATGATTTCTTTCTTCAGAAATAGAATATAAAGTAGCTTGTTATATTAA
>JAAYNY010000079.1 GCA_012520635.1 Clostridiales bacterium
CAACAAGAATTTATTCAGGAATTAGTCAGGCCTTAGATATTCTTGAAAAAGAAAGTGAAGAAGAAAGGCAGAAGTTCATAATTCTACTTTCTGATGGTGAGGATAGTTATAGCTCTCAATCTATCAGTCAGGCAAAGCGTGCAGGTGAACAGGGAATCCGTATATTTGCCTTAATGATAGGAAGCGGAACCCTTCAGATGCAGAATATAGCTATACATAGTAATGGAATATATAAAAACAGCCCTACTGCCACAGAAATAAGTGAAATTATGCATTTCTTTGCTTCTGAGGTGTTTGATACTGCAGGAAGAAATACAACATTTAAAACAGTAATTAAAGATAAAAATACCATTGATATAGACTCATTAATACCAAAACCTTCAAAGGTTACTGATAATGGAGATGGTAGCTTAAACTTAGAATGGTATTTTGAACGTATATCTATTCATGAAGCAGAACAAATTAAGATACCTTTTAAATTGACTGGGATGCTAGATGCAGGTTTTGCAGAACTTACACAAGAAACATCATGTGTATATTATGATCGCATGGGAAAACCTACAGTTATATACATGGAAGATGTATCGGCTCCAATTAGTAGATATGTAGAAGAGGGAAAGTGGTCTGTTGTATATGACAGTCAGGAGGAGGAGACCCCATGGTACTCAATCTACTGGGACAGTAATCTACCTGGAGATAGTAGGATTGAGGTGTATGCATCTGTTTCAGAAGATGGTATTAACTTTGGAGAGGCAAAATTAATTAGAAATTACCAAGAAATAAGAGAACTTGTAGGAAGATATATTAAACTTGATGTACATATGTTTATATCTTCTGATGGTAGAACACCAGAGCTTTATGATATTACCATATGTGGCAAAGAAGAGGTAGAATTAACACATACAAATTTACCTCCTATTATTAATATAATTACTAATGGAAGGACAAAGGTCAATTATCCTTTAAATGTACGTGCAGAAATTAGTGATGATGGACTTCCTTCAGAAATGACCATATTATGGTCTTCTAACAGTAGTAATATTACTATTGCTAATAATGAATCACTTGCAACCACAGTTGTAGCTCAAAAAGCTGGAGTTTATCAGCTTCTATGTACAGTAAGTGATGGAGAACATACAAGATCAGACACAATAGATATCGTAGTTGAGGAAGAAGATCATTATGATGATATAGATCCTGAGGGTGGAGTAGAAGCACCTGCTCCAGAGATTGAAGTTAATATTCCTAAGTATGCAAATCCTAGACAAAAAATTGATGCTCAGATTATTAATTTAAATCAGACAGAAATTTCATGGTATTCCGTTATTATAAATGGTAGTCAGGTAATAAATGTAGCTGATGATGGAAGCTTTAGCTTTACAACGCCTAATAGTAATGCCAGACAAAGTGTGGTAGTTAGAGCCTTTGACTGGTCAGGCAAGTCAGACATGAAAGAATATGTAATCAATATTGATGCTACCGTACCTGAGATCAAGGTTACAGTATCAGCAGAAACAGTTATGGTTGGAGATGATTCTCCTACATTTACAGTTAGCATAAGCAATGAACATAAGATTCAATCTATTCAATATATGCTAAATGGACAAGAAGTTAGCTTAGATGAGAATAATCAATATCATCTAGATACTACTTATTCAGGAACTTATGAATTCGTAGTTAAGACAGTAACAATAACAGGGGAAGTACTTACTGAAAAAGCACTTATAGAAGTGCAAGAAGCAGAACCTGATACAGAAGGACCTGTTATAACTGTAGCCCTTATCGATACAGTAGAATTAGGGGAAAGTATAGACTTAATGGTTATGGCAGAGGATGAAGGTGGTATAGATCGTATTGAGGTAACACTGAACGGAAATCTTATTGACCTTATAGACGGCAAGTATGAATTTACACCAACTAAAGAAGGGGAATATACTTTTAACATAAAGGCCTTTGACATGGCTGGTAATATGTCAGAATTAACAAGGGTAGTAACTGTTATAGATACTGTAGTTATATTACCAGAGTTTACCCTTAATTTTGACAAGGAAAAATATGAAGAAAATGATAATTTAACTGCTACTGTAGTGGTAAGTGGTGCTGCTATAATCGTTGATCTTAGTGTGAAATATGACCATGAAGAGATAAAACTTGATGAGAACAATGGATTTACTATAGAAAATCTAACTGCTGGGCTCCATACAATCCAGGTTGTAGCTAAAGATCAGTCGGGTCATCAGCTTACTAAAGAATATTCATTTGTAGTAGAAAAGAAACAAGATAGCACAGAGCCAGAACTTAATGTAACCATAGATATGCCTGAAGATTTCAAGTTGGGAGACACCTTAGTAATCAAGGTTGAAGCATCTGATAATAATGGTATTCCAACAGTAGTAGTAAGAGTAAATGGAATAGAACTAATGGGGCAAGATGGAACATATGAATTTACTCCCCTAAGTTCTGGTGAATATAACATTGAAGTTACAGCTATGGATGAAGCAGGTAATATATCTAAAGTATCACATTTAATAATGATTGATGATGAAGAGGAAGAGCCAGATACAACTCCGCCTGAGCTTAAGGTAACTATACCTGAGAACAGAGTAATATCCATAGGAGAAACTTTAACCTTTAAAGTTGAAGTTACAGATGAAGGTGGAGAAGTAATTGTGGAAACACAATCACCTGGTGGTCCTGTTACTATTCAGGGAGATACTTATACCTATACTGCACATCAGGCAGGAATTCATACTGTAGTAATAACTGCAACAGACCAGGCTGGCAACCAAGCAAACTATTATTTTGAAATAATAGTTGTAGATGATGAAGCTAGGGATTGGGTAGTCAAATTAATTGTAAATAATGACATACCTGAAGCGGAGATTAATACTGAGATAAGTATAAAGGTAGCAGTTATTGCAGAAAATCTAAAAGATTCACTTGTTCTTATGGTGAATGATGAAGAATTAAATCTAAATGAACATGGAGAAGCAACCTTTATACCAAGTAAAAAGGGACTATACCATATAATTGCGAAAGTAATAGATGAAAAGGGAAAAGAAATATTAGAAGAAGTAGAACTATTCGTATATGATCCAGAAGATACAAATAGTCCTGATGTAATGATAAAAAGTCCATTAGATGGAGCAGTAGTATTAGCCCCTACCGAGATAAGAGGAAGTGTCCAAGGGGAAGCACTTATCTATTATACAGTTGAATACTGTAAATCAGGAGAAACTGAGTATACTGAAATTGCAAGGGGTACAGAAGTTGTTGATGACGGAGTACTAGCTTTATTTGACCCTACATTACTAGAAAATGGATGGTACCAAATTCGTCTTACTGCTTATGGATCAAATTCACACAAGATTGATGAAATAAGTGTATCTGTGGAAGGTGAGATGAAAGTCGGTAACTTCACCACAGCATTTAGGGACATGGATATACCAGTAGTTGGCTTTCCATTAACAGTAATCAGAGGGTATGATAGCCGTAAGAAAAATGTAAAGGGTGATTTTGGCTATGGATGGGATTTATCAACAGCAAGTATTACCTTATCAGAAGCATGTATACCAGGGGAAGCTTGGATTCAGACCAAAACCTCCGGTCCTCTTGGGTTGACATATTTTTCATTGGTGGAGGACAAACCCCATACGGTAGTGGTGGATTTTGGTAATGGTAAAATAGATAAATTTGATATGAAGTTAACACCTGATTCACAGCAGTTAACACCAATTCAGTATGATATTTCTGTATCCTATATAGCTAAGCCTGGAACCACTTCTAAGCTTGAGGCACTAGGAAAAACCACAGGACTGATTCATAATAATGAGAATTTATACTATAGTAGCGATTTTACTATTTATCATCCTGAAAAATATAAATTAACAACTGAAGATGGTACGATTTATATACTAAATGATAAAACAGGTGTGGAAAGCATAACTGATGTTAATGGTAATGTCATAGTATTTGATGAAAATGGAGTAACCCATTCCGATGGCAAATCAATTGTATTTGAAA
>JAAYNY010000080.1 GCA_012520635.1 Clostridiales bacterium
CCTTGCTTTAATTTCAATATTATGGTAAAATGCACTTAAAAGAAGGCTTTGAAAAACAAAAGCAGTCCAAGAGGTGCGATTGTGATTAAGAGAATAGAAAACATAAACAATGAGTTTAAAAAAAATGGAGGAGTTCTAAAAACTTCAGAACTTAAAAATTTAGGGCTTTCTAGTCGTCAAATAAATAAGTTGATGGAAGAGGTTGTTATTTCTAAGATTAAATATGGATTTTATGAATCAACAGAATATCCTCCAAAAGAAGAAGTTATTATAGCCAGGGTATTTCCCAAAGCAGTTATTTTTTTAGAAAGTGCATTGATGCATTATAGCTATACTGATAGAATACCTTCGGCTTGGCAAATAGCAGTGGATAAACATAGTAAAACTAGTCAATATGATATTGACTATCCTATCATAGAACCTTATTATCATGAATCAAAATTTATTAATATAGGTGTAAATATAGTACAAGTAGAAGGAGTAGACATTCGAATATATGATAGAGATAGAACAATATGTGATACACTTCGTTATGAGAAAAAGTTAGAACAAGAGGTGTTTACTAATGCGATAAAACGTTATTTAACGGATCCAAAGAAGAATGTAAGAAAATTATTTGAATATGCAGGAGAATTTAATATTATGAGTAAAGTTCAAATATATATAGGAATGTGGTTATAATGAAAAATATTGTGGATTCAGTTATAGCAAGATTAAAAAACAAATCGAAAGAAGAAGGTATTCCACTTCAACAACTGTTAAATCTTTTTTGTCAGGAAGAATTCATCAGAAGACTTTCAGAAAGTAGATTTAGAGAAAACTTAATTCTTAAAGGTGGTTATTTGCTATATTCAGTTAGTGGCTTTACTACTAGACCAACACTGGATGCAGATTATCTTTTAAAGAACTATTCAAATGATATTGATGTTATAAAAAAGCTTGTTAAAGAAATCATTTCGCAACCGGGTAAAAATCACTTTATAGAAATCCAGATTAGAAATTTAGTGGAAATTAGGGAGACAAAAGAGTACCCCGGTATTAGAGTTAATCTTATAGGTGTAATTGGAAGAACAAAGACACCCTTTAGTATAGACTTTGGTGTTGGTGATGTTATTGTACCTTCTTCAGTTGAAAGAACTATATCGGTACTTTTGTCAGAGTTTGAAGAACCTAATGTTCTAACATATTCATTAGAGTCTACCGTAGCAGAGAAACTAGAAGCTATTATATCTTTAATGGAAGCTACAGGTCGTATGAAGGATTTTTATGACATATATTATTTAGCAACATCATTTGATTTTGAAGGGAGAAAGCTTCAAGAGGCAATCTATGAGACGCTAACTAATAGAAATACACCATATAAAAAGGACTCTGTAGTTGTAATAGCAAGACTTTCCGACAATATCGAAATTCAAAAGAGGTGGAAAAACTTTTGTAAGAAGGTTTTAAAATATGATTTAGACCTTAAAGTTGTAATAAATATAATCATTGATTTTACTTTACCGCCCTTTGAAAAAATAATTGAGGAAGATGAATTTTTTAAGAATTGGAATTGTAGAGATGTAAAATATATTTGATTTGAGCAGATTCATTGTTTCTATTCTAAATAAGAGTTAAATTTTTGGCTGGTGAAGCTTGTGTGAGTGATACCAAATGCAAGTGGAGGTCTCCAAGTGGGTTTGGACGTTGAGCCAGCAGTATCTCACTCATCAATGAGGAAAAAGAAAAAATGTTCTGAAAATGTCCTCTGGGTTTAACCTAGGGGGCATTTTCATTATATTATTATAAAAATTTTGGGAGACACAGGTGAAATATGTAATCATTAAAACTGGAGAAGAAGGCTGTATTTGAGTTATGTCAACCAACTATCTTCTACTCAAGTTATTATAGATAGGGATTGACTTCAAATTTATAATGAGTGAGTTCTTCTTAAAAATATCAGATTTTGTTAATAGGGGGAATTTTGATTCGATGTTTTTTACGAATCAATCATTTAGGTATTCAACTAAAGACAGTCGCCTAAAGAGAAATTCTAGACTTGTGAAGTATATCTTAGTTGAATATTATAAAAAATCACAAAACGATTCAGTTTTAGACCCGAAACAATTAACTATTGAGCATCTATATAGTGATAATGGTTATACAGAAAATTCTTTGTTATCTAATCTTACTTTAACGACGAGTACAATAAACGCTGATGAATTAGCTGATAAAAGTGTTAAAGAAAAGATTAAGATTCTTAAAGAAAAATCATCAATTAAAGCAAATCAAACACTTGATAGTTATATGGTTGATGGAGAATTAGATAGGAAAAGGCGTGAAAAAGATATCCTTAATGAATTATACAATAATTGTTTTAATTTTGATAAGGGCATATTTTTCCTAAACAAGTCAGACATTGACAAATATAAGGAGGTCAAAAAAATAATTGCTGATATACCTGAACTAAAAGACTTACTTTATTCTTCCGGAAAAAATTTTGAAGAGAAGCTAAAAAAAGATCCTAAGAATATTTTGCTAAAAGAAAAATATGAAAAATTGTTAGAGGAAGAAATAGGAGCAGTAAGAGAAGTAGCTACTACTAAGGAATAAGTTACTTCTCTTAAACTGTATACATAGTAAATAGTTGTTTCTTTCTTTTCCATAATAGATAATAAATATAAAATATTTAAATTAACAATTAAGCTATATAAATTTATGTAATTGAGATTTTGATGTGAAGTAGTATATTATGTCAGAAATAGTTGTAGTTGATGATAATAAAGGATATGCATACCCAAAAAATAGTAGAAAATAGTTTTTCAAAGACCATTTATACAACCATAGTATTGGATGCATTAGATAATGCCTTAACAATGAAAAAACTCTGAAAAAGGCTTAATTGTACATTCAGACAGGGGCTCGTAATATACATCGAAGGAATACCGTGAAGCAATTGAAACAAATGAATTTAATTATCCTACAGTGCAAAGGGATGTCCCTATTTTCATAGCTAGTATATAGGGGGTTTTTCAAACTTGTTTTCTTATTTGGATCTGCACCTTTATTAATTAAGTATTGTAGCATTTCTCTATCATCATTATAGCAAGCAGAATGAGCAATTGGTGTATTCCCCATTCCATTTAAATTGGTAACTACATTTTGATTTACGTCAAAACCATTTTCAATTAACATATCTAAAAGCAAATAGTCCTTTTTATCAATTGTATCAAGAAAGGAAAACGTTAAAATCCCCTTGTTTGAAAAGAAAATCAACTACATCAATTCAATTTGCCCATATTGCATACATAATGGGAAATTTCTTGTTTCCCTACATAAAGTTACTTCTTAAATTCTATAAAACTAAATTTTCATTTTGTATCCACCTTGATTATATGATAATATAGTGAGAGATAAATATAGGAGGTAAAGATGTGCTTTTATATAGAGTACATCCTTGTTGAGATGAAAAGTGACTTATTAATAATGTTAAAGGCTTTTATCATAGGGTCTTCTATGAGTGTTCCAGGGGTAAGTGGTGGTACCATGGCTATCGTATTAGGCATTTATGATAAGTTAATTAGTTCAATCAGTAATTTTTTAAAGGACATAAAAGGAAATACAATATTCCTAATCAAATTCTGCATAGGTGCTGCGGCTGGTATAGGTTCCCTGGCATTTTTAATCAAATGGTTATTAGATATATTCCCGTTTCAAATATCTTTCTTCTTCTTAGGTGCGGTAATAGGGGGTATTCCTGAGTTGTTTAAGAAAACTAAAAAATCAAAACTTACTATCTCTTCAGGTATATATTTTTTATTAGGATTCATTATCGTTATATGTATTGGAATTATACCTGTAAATAATGCTGATATGAGTTTTGGTTCTGGATTAACCCATTATCTGATGTTATTACTTACAGGGATTATTATAGCTTTAGCATTGGTACTACCTGGTATTAGTACTTCCCATATGCTACTTGTACTTGGAATGTATGATTCTATGCTTTTAGCCATTACTGAATTTGACCTGGTTTATATTGGGATACTGGGTGTATCTACTTTAATTGGCGTTTTCATTATTACTAAGCCAATTGAATGGGTAATGATTAAGTGGCCTCATCAAACTTATTGCATGATTATTGGATTTGTACTGGGGTCTACTTTAGAGATATTTAGGGAAAAGATATTACCAGCAATTCCAGCTGGGGCAACTTACACATGGTGGATTCCTTCCTTTATGATTGCTATAGTTGTCTTCGTACTTGGATATATATCAATTCAATCATTATCGAAGTTTTCAGATGACTAGAATGTCTTTTTATCTATTGAAAAAGCTCTAGCAAATTAGTATACTATATAACATAAGCAAAAAACGACGGGAGACTACTATGGAAGAAAAGCATTACAATGAACAACTAAGAGAAGATGAAATTGATTTAAGAGAATTATTTATGGCTCTATGGAAGAGAAAAGCGATGATAATAAGCATTACCCTCATAGCTGCCATTATTACAGGATTAATCAGTGTGTTTATGATATCACCAGTATATCATTCTAGGCTTAATATTATTATTAACATGCCAGAAACCTATCAGACCAAATATGGTGATTATACTTTACCTATAACCACCAATGAACAATACATTAAACTTATAACCAGTAGTGATATTATAGCTCGTACTATAGAGGATATGGGGTATAGTCTTGATGATACCACTATCGAGAATCTACGTGAGAGAATTACTGTTGATATTCCAGAGACCAAGACTAATGTCCAGCAGAATAGTTTCTTTATAAATGTTGCTGCAGGTAATCCGGCTGAGGCTAAGAAGCTTGCACAGACATTATTTGATAATTATGTGGAGTTCCTAGATGTCTTAACCATTGAAGGAGCGTTGGATTATTATATTAATAGATTTAGTGTTGAACTAGAGTCTATGGAGGTTTCACTTAGAACTCAGCAAGAGATTCTAGCTAAGAACCAAGTACTTCTTGCAGAGACATCCCAGACAATAGATCAGAAAGGTGCTATAGAAGAGATTGAGGGTTCTAATAATACCACTGATTATATAATTCTAGAGAACATAATTAACCCCAATTATACTAAGATTGAGGAAGATATCATAGGAAATAAGCAGTCTATTAACAGCATTGAGAATAGTATAAGGGTTTATAATGATTATTTACTTGAACTGGAAGATATAAAAGATAAGATTGCCACTTACTATGAAAGTGGGGATCATGAAGCACTGACATATGAGGTTGTAAGTGTTACCAAGACCAATGTATATTTGGCTTCAGAACCTATTGAACCTAGTAGGAAGACTAGTCCTAGCAATTCAAGGAATGTTATAATAGGAGCTTTACTTGGTGGAATGGTTGCAGTCTTAATAGCTCTGGTAAAAGAGTATTGGTTTAAACCTGAAGAGAAATAAATTAAAGATTATATACATATATACCTCTGTACACATAATAATGTATACAGAGGTATATTTTCTTGCTTAATAACCATCATTCATTGTTAGATGACAAGAACACTATCTTAGAACCAGTATCTGATTCAAGTCTAACAAGTCCATAATTGCATATGGGTATCTGCTCATTTTTCTTATATCTTTTATCCTTGGATCCATCTTTATTAACATATTTCCATGTCTTATATAATACTTCTGTATCTCTAGGAATAACTTCTAGTTCTAGTTCAGCATATGGTTTAGCCTCACTTGTAATGGCAATATTGGAATTATTGTCAATTCCCACATCTGATTTCTTAGTTATGATATAATGTTCTGGCAGGATAAGCAGAGTATAATCATCTAGTTTAACCTGCATCACCTTGGAGTTGGTATGAAGATAGAAGGGGGCTTTATGTCTGATCTTAACCGGTATCCGTTCATATGTAATATTAATTCCACCATTTTCTTTCGAAGCATTTTCATCAAGCACATAGATTCCCTCTATATACCAGAGTTTATCTGAACTAGAAAGTCTCTTCCATATGGAAGGGAGTTCTTTGTGATTGCTTAATTGCTTGTATTGTAACCTTCCGATAGTATGTAGATAGATTTTAAGAATTAATCCTATTAGGCCAATAAAGAATAAGAGGAGAGATGTCATTATCCTTAAGTTAGTTGGTAGGGTTTCAATTAAGTCCATTAAGCCATAAGCTAATAGGGATAGCAATAAGCTTGGTATTAGGAGATTTGTTAATCTGTTTAGCTTTATCAATCTAGATATTTTACTGATATAATTGGCATATGCTAAGGGTTGTAGCTTGCTTATGTCAATATTATTTGTTGGTTTATAAGAAGCTCCATCTTTATATGGAACATCTATTGATTTTTTCTTTGACTTCTTTAGTCTTAAGCTTAATGTAATCCCTGGCAAAGTAAGGGTGTAAGTAGTGCTAGAATTTGTAGGACTTACTCGAAAAGAGCTGCTATTACTCTTATTAAGTTTTATACTAAATGACATGATTAACCTCCAAGTTATTAAGATATTATCGATTTGCATTTATATCTTTATTCTAACAAATATTCTGGGTATTTCAACCATATGCAACCAAATATTACAACATACTTCCAAAATCCCAATACAAGATTGATAAATACATTACATGTGATACTATTAAATCGTAAGTAGTAATAATATAGGAGAATCTTATAATGCAGGAAAAGATTTTGGTAATAGAAGATGAGAAGAAGATTGCAGATGCAATCGTATATGCACTTAAGAAGGAAGGTTATAGGGTAGAGGTAGTATATCGGGGAGATGAAGCCCTTAAGGTAGTAGCTGACTTTCATCCCAATGCCATTATACTTGATGTAATGCTTCCTAGAATGGACGGATATGATATCTTAAAGAAGCTCCCTGATAATGACAAGATAGGTATTATCATGGTTACAGCAAAAGAAGATATAGTTGATAAAGTTCTTGGACTAGAGTTAGGTGCTGATGATTATATAACCAAGCCATTTGATATGAGGGAGTTATTAGCAAGGCTAAAATCCTTGCTTAGAAGGATGGATAAATCCGTAAGTAAGGAAGATGATGAAGAAGTCTCCTTGGGGGAACTTGTCCTTAATAGGAGTAAGAGAACAGCTTATGTAGGTGATAATCGGCTGGATCTTACCCCTAAGGAATTTGATATATTGGGTTTGATGATATCACATCCTGGACGAGTATATACCAGGGAACAGCTTCTTGATCTTATCTGGGGATTAGAATATTTTGGGGATACAAGGACTGTAGATATACATATTCAAAGAGTCAGAAAGAAACTAGGAGAAGATATGGCTGATATTATTCAGACCGTCTATGGCGTTGGCTATAAGGCACTAGGAGGAAGTGGTGAAGATTAGTATAAAGTACAAATTCAGCCTCTTTCTTACAGGCTTATTACTTTTGGTTGTTATTTTACTTAGTATATTTGTAATGGGTGGTATTAGATCCAATCAAGTAGATCAATATGAAGCTTATCTGGCAAAGCAAGGTAAGACTGCTAATACATATTTTCTTCAGACCCTTTTGCTTGAAAGTAATAAGTCACCTAATACATTTTTGCAAGAAAAAGGACCTGACTTCTCAAAAGGTAAGCCCAACAGATGAACCCTTAATATCGTCAATTAATAATCAAATACCCGAAAATAAGACTATCAAGACTATCGATTATGTGATTTATAACAGTAATGAAATTAATTATGAAGATATAAAATTTATTGATGAAAATATTTACAAAGCGATTAGTGAGGTAAATAGTAGCATTGATTATTATGGAACTTTTGAGAATGAAGACATTACGGACAGTGAATCGATACTGGAAAAGTATTATAGAGTTGTAGTTGGAGAGGAAACATATATTAATGTAGATAAAGACAATGAAAACATGGAAGATGATTTTAGATCGATAAATCCTAACGAGTATGTTTATTATCAATTCAATATGGATAAAGATGGTTTCCCTGAATTGATTGTATCAGATCAGCAAAGATATGAGTAAATTTTCAAATATGATACGAATAATAATGACACTAATCTTATTAGCGTAATTAGAACAACAAGCCAACTTCTGGGGGATAATAAAATAAGTAATTGGCAGAGTGGAGTTGGACTTACTTATGCTTATTATGAGTTAGATAACAGTGGTGAAAGAAAATCAGAAATAAGGTTTTATTCGGCTTCCTATTTTAACAATAAAACGCAACAAGAAGATAAAGTATATATGGTGGATTGGCAAACCTTTTTTTGGACAAATTTATTCCGAACATAAAATTTATTCAAGATACCCGGGTTGTCTCCCTTTTTTTTATAAATTTTTAAGCTACTTTTCTCGTCTCTCTTGTAAATAGCTTTTTATATTCAACTGGCGTCAGGTAATCTAGTGAACCATGAATTCTTAGATTATTATACCAGTAAACATACTCTGCTAATCCTAATTCCAAATCTTCTAATGTCTCAAATTCATTCTGATATATAAATTAAGCATAAAAATATGAATCGAATTACAGCTGATGTTGTTGAAGACGTTAAATATGTGACTA
>JAAYNY010000081.1 GCA_012520635.1 Clostridiales bacterium
CATTGGTAGAACTCATATATGAGAAAAAGAAGTTTCAAACAACTTATGTTAGTAAAAATCCTAAGAGATATATGGAGGTGAGTATTGTATTTAGAGGTATATCCTGACGTAGTTTTTTTGATCAATTTCTTCATTGACTTGATATTAATTTATCTTCTGAAAAAAGTGAACAAAAAGCAAAGCAGTGTATTAAGGATGAGCTTAGCAGCTGCCTTAGGTGCAATATCAGCTGTTATTATAGCTCTATATCCATGGATGAATCAAATCTTCAAGTTTATAATAATGTATGTCTTTGCATCGATAATAATGATACTCCTTGCATTTGGCAAGCTAAGTACTTCAGATATTATTAAACAATGGATTGTACTGAACCTAATTACATATTTTGTAGGTGGATTAATGAATTCCATATACTATCATACTAGTTTGAGAGCCTTATCTATAAATAAAGGTGGGCTTATGTATCTACTGATTACAGTTAGCCTTATAACCATAATAACTTTGTTTGGAATATGGTTTCTTAGGCTTTACCAGGTGCACAGACCTTTAATTTATGATGTGGAGCTCCTATTAAATGACCGTAAGATAAGAACTAAGGGACTAATGGATACAGGCAATTGTCTATATGATCCAATTCATAGAAGCCCAGTGATGGTAATAGAAAAAAACATGATGGATAATCTTTTGACTGACAAGATAAAAGAAGAAATGGATAAGGCGAAAAAATATCTTAATGGTGAAATTAGTGAAATGCCATGGGATTATGCTGATGATGGATTTCGATTTAACTTTATTCCTTATAGATCGGTAGGTAAAAGTGGTATGTTACTAACCATTAGACTTGACAAAGTTATAATTTATACAGGATATGAAAGCATCTGCAATGAAAAGGTTACAGTTGCAATCTGTGATAACAAGTTAGCAGATAAGAGTGATTATCATGTTATTTTACATAAGGAACTATTGTGAGATACTTTTATTTGATTAGTTTTAAAATGGGAGGTTAGTTATGCTTTTAAAGTTATCAATACATAATAAATTTCAGTTTCGAATGATTCCGGATCTTAGAACAATAATCTTTGGGCAAAGGGGAGAAATACATTATATAGGTGGTTCTGACATCCTTCCTGCCCCTTTGGATTCTGTTAGAGAAGCTGAAGTTATCAGTGGACTTGGTACGGAGCGGGATGGTGAGATGAAAGCCATCTTGATTGAACATAATTTAAGGCTAGTGGTATACATAGCCAAGAAGTTTGACAATACAGGGGTAGGGGTGGAGGATCTTATATCTATTGGTAGTATTGGTCTGATTAAGGCTATTAATACCTTCAAGCCCGATAGGAATATTAAGCTTGCTACATATGCCTCCCGTTGCATAGAGAATGAAATTCTTATGTATCTAAGGAGAAACAATAAAACCAAATTAGAGGTTTCTATAGATGAACCTTTAAATGTGGACTTGGATGGCAATGAGCTTTTGCTATCAGATATATTAGGAACTGATGAGGATATTATATCCCGTAATATTGAAGAAGAAGTGGATCGTAAGCTCCTTAGAAAAGCTTTGTCTAAGCTTACTGAGAGAGAAAGGATTATCGTAGACTTAAGATTTGGTCTTAATAATGAGGATGGAAATGAAAAGACTC